>JBFWSE010000101.1:0-12857 GCA_050248535.1 Novosphingobium sp. | reverse complement strand
GGGCGTGAGGGCACCAAGCTGTGGCGCGAACTGGACGAGCTGGTGACGCTTGGCTGCGCCAACGACAAAGGCAGCCTGGTCCTGCCCTGGTTTTTCAATCAGGATCTCGGCGAGCTTGATGCCTACACGGTGCAACTGGTGACAGGCGCGAACGTGCCGCTGCTGGAAGTGGCCGATAGTGGCGCCCGTGCGCTGGGCAGGCTGTCGTGGCAACTGGTGCAACCGACTGGCGACTACCGGGAAGGCGCCCGTTTCGTTCAGGTCGATGTCGTCGGCGCAAGGCGCCGGGGATTTGTCGCGGCTTCGCGCCTGCGCAGCCAGATCGATTACCGGCTTATTGCCGAACGGCAGCGGGGAATCTGGCAGATCACCGCACTGATCGCCGGCGATTAGAGCATCGCGTCGAAAGTGTGATCCAATAGACCTCCCCCTCCGGGGGATCGGAACCGCGAAGCGGTGGAAGGGGGCGAGCGAATAACGCGCGCGGCAGCGCGCAAGCCGCTATCGCGGCTGTCTTTGACGTGCCCCCTTCTGTCTCGCTGCGCGAGCCACCTCCCCCAAGGGGGGAGTTTCTTGTTCGATTCGGGAAATCGGCACGATGCTCTAGGCCTCCAGCACCGCCAACGCCTCATAGGCCAGCACGGCCATGGCCACCGCGGCATTGAGGCTATCCGCCCGCCCGCGCATCGGCATGGTCACGCGCAGGTCGCAAGCGTCCTCATACTCCTCGGGCAGGCCCTGCGATTCATTGCCCACCATCAGGAAGCACGGCGCGGCAAAGGGCGCATTGCGATAGGGCTGGGCATCGCGCAGGCTGGCGGCCACCAGCTGTCCGGGGCCTGCGCGCAGCCAGCCAAGGAATTCCTCCCAACTCGCCCGCGCGATCCGTTGCGTGAACACCGCTCCCATGCTCGCGCGCACGGCTTCGGCGGAAAAGGGATCGGCGCAGTCGTCGAGCAGGATCAGCCCGCCCGCGCCGACCGCATCGCCAGAGCGCAGCATGGTGCCCAGATTGCCCGGATCGCGCAACGCCTGTGCAACCAGCCAAATCGGAGAGGCGGCGCGCTCAATAGAACCCAAACCGGTGTCGAATTCGGCAAAAACGCCGCAAACCGCCTGCGGATTGTCCTTGCCGGTAACCTTGGCGAGCAGCGCCTCGTCCATTTCGACCACGTCGCCGCCCGCCGCCGCGACTTCGGCCTCGAGCGCGGACAGCAGGGGATGTGCATCCCGCCCGGAGGCCATGACAAGCATTTCCGGCAACATCCCGCTCTCGCGCGCATCGGTCAGCAGCCGCAGCCCTTCGGCAAGAAACCGCTGCTCGCGCCGCCTGTGCTTCTTGTCGCGCAGCGAACGCAGGAATTTGACCGTTGGATTGGAAAATCCGGTTATCGTGCGGCGCGGCACTCTGGCCTCACTTTTCGCCGAAGCCGGCCTTCACCAGATCGGCGAGCTGCGCCAGCGCTTCCTCGGCGCCATCGCCGGAGACCCGGACCTCGATCGAATCGCCCCGCGCCGCGCCCAGCATCATCAGCCCCAGGATCGATCCGCCTGCGGCCTCGGCGCCATCCTTGGCCACCGATATCGCCAGCGTTTCGGGCAGAGTGGCGACGAGATTGACGAATTTGGCGCTGGCGCGCGCGTGCAGCCCGCGCTCATTGACTATCTCGATCAGCTCGCAGGCCTCGCTCACGCGTGCTGGCCCAGATATTCCGAGGCGACTGTGATGTAGTTGCGCCCGGCATCGCGCGCAGCGGCCGCGGCGTCGTGAACCGTCATGCAGCGCCTGGCCTTGGCCAGGCGGATCAGCATCGGCAGATTGATCCCGGCGATGACTTCGATCTTGCCCGCCTTCATCAGCGAGATGGCCAGATTCGAAGGCGTGCCGCCGAACAGATCGGTGAGGATAACCACGCCTTCGCCCGAATCGACACGCTCTATGGCACCGGCGATTTCACGGCGGCGTTTTTCCATGTCATCGTTGGGCCCGATGCAGATCGTGGCGACATCTTCCTGCCGGCCGACGACATGCTCCATGGCGTGCACGAATTCCTCGGCAAGTCTGCCGTGGGTCACGAGTATCATACCGATCATGCGGATGAAGTGCTCCGAATTCCCTGCTTAGGCACCCGGGTCTGATTTGTCCCCGTCATCGCGACTGTGTCTCCTCCAGAAGATCAGCCGCGCGCGAGCCCAGGTTGCGGTGCAGCAATGTGGGCGAAAATCCAGCCTGGTGCAAGGCCGCTGCGACCTGTTCGGCGGTAAAAACCGAACGGTGGCGGCCACCCGTGCAGCCAAAGGCAATGTTTACATAGGCTTTTCCCTGCGCCTCGTAGCGCGGAAGCAGCATGAGGATAAGTCCGGATATCCGGTCCAGCGCTTCGCCGAAGGCCGGATCGGCGCGGATATAGTCGGCGACGGCCGAATCCCGGCCGGTCAATGGCCTCAGGTCTTCGCGCCAGTGCGGGTTGTCGAGAAAGCGCATGTCGAACACCAGATCGGCCAGCGGCGGCATGCCGCGCGAAAAGCCGAAGCTGGTGACCGTCACGGTCATCGGCTGGGTCGATGATTCGGCGAAACGCTCGCGAATCGCCTGTTGCAATTCGTTCGCCGAAAAGGCCGAGGTATCGATCACCATATCGGCCCAGCGCCGCAGCGGTTCGAGCAATTCGCGCTCGGCGCGGATGCCGGTGGCGGCCTGGACATCCTGCGCCAGAGGATGGCGACGGCGGGTTTCGTTGTAGCGGCGTTCGAGTTCGGCGGTCGAGCAATCGAGGAACAGAGTGGTGACTTCCAGATCCTCGCGCCCGGCCAGCGCCTTTACGCGCTCGATGATGTCGAGCGGATTGAAACCGCGCGTACGCGAATCGAAGCCGATGGCGAGCCGCGCCTGTTCGCCCTGCGCCGGGCTGTCGATCAGACGGTCAAGCAGCCGAAGCGGGAAGTTGTCGACCGCCTCCCAGCCAAGGTCCTCAAGCACCTTGAGCGCCGTGGTCTTGCCCGCGCCCAACAGCCCGGTGACCAGCAACACGCGCTGCTTGCTCGCGTCCAGGCTATCTGGGGATTGTTCGGACATCGGCCGGTGCTCTTGCGCCTCGCTTGCACGAAAGAAAAGGGGGGCTGGCGCTATTGTCCCGCAACGGGGCTTAACCCAGCCCGAACCGTTGGAGCGCAAGCTCGGCGCGCAAATGCAGCACCGGGCTGTTCGGCCAGAGCTTGACTTGCGGCAGGCTGACGCCAAGCCATTCTGCACTCTCAATTTCCTCGGGAAAGCGTGGCGCCTGCTCGCTCAGAAGCAGGGCCAGGGCAAGCGGGGCTTCTTCGCACACCGGATAGTCGATCAGGCCCAGATTGCGCACTTCGAGCAAGCCGCGAGTCTTGGGATGGGGACGGGCATAGAGCCTTCCCCCGCGCCGTTTGAGCATCAGCGAATCGTCGCCTACCAGCACGGCGCCCCGGTCGATCAGCGCCAGCGCCAGGCTCGATTTGCCCGCGCCTGGTGGCCCTTCGATCAGCAGGCCGCGTCCGTCAATGGCGACACAGGTGGCCTGCCAGGCTGGCATCAGGCGCTCGCCAACGCCGGCAGCGTCACGATCAGGCAGGCGCCTTGTGCCCCGTCCGTCCGGTCGCGCGCATCGAGCGTACCATCATGCGCCTGGACGATGGTCCGGGCGATGGCCAGGCCCAGGCCGGAGTGATTGCCGAAATCCTCGGTATCCGGCCGCAACGAATGGAAGCGCTCGAACACCTTCTCGCGCGCTTCGGCTGGAATACCGGGCCCCTGATCCGATATCGCAATTTCCAGATTCCCATCGTCGTGGCGCAAGTCGATAGCGATCTTGCCGCCCGGCGGTGAAAACGACACGGCGTTGTCGAGCAAGTTGTCGATTACCCGCTGCAGCTGCAGGATATCTCCTGCCACCAGCCATGGGCCCTTGCCCTTCAGCGTGAGCGAGACCTCGCACAGGCCATCGACGCCGCTCTGCCGCCGCGCATCGGTCAGCGCCTTGATCAGCCGGGCCATGTCGATCGGCTCGAAAGTGGTGCGGCTCAGTTCGGCATCGATACGGCTGGCATCGGCAATTTCGGTGACCAGCCTGTCGATCCGCTGGACATCGTGCGCGGCGATCCTGGCGAGCTGGCCGCGAAGCTTCGCGTCCTTGACTTTATCGAGCGATTCGAGCGCGCTGCGCAGGCTCGCCAACGGGTTCTTGAGCTCGTGTGCGACATCGGCGGCAAAGCTTTCGACCGCGTCGATCCTCTGGCGCAGCGCCGCAGTCATGTCGGAAACGGCGCGGGCCAGCAGGCCGATTTCGTCGCCGCGGTCGGGCAACCGGGGCACGACCACCTCGCGGTCGCGCCCAGCACGCACCCTCACGGCCGCGCGCACCAGTTCGCGCAGGGGCTGGACGATGGTACGCGCCAGAAACAGCGACAGCAGGATCGACGTGAGCAGCGCCGCGCCAACGATCAGCGCCAGCGTCTGGCGCGCATCGCGCACGCGCTGGGTGATGTCGATGGCATTGCGTGTGGTGAGCAGCACTTCGCCCCGATTGCCCACCGGTACGGCGGCCGTGATCACCGGCGTGCGATCCGGCGCGAGCCGCTGGCGGATCGAGGTGACGCCCAGCAGGCGAGCCTCCAGGACTTCGGGCCAGGCCGTTCCCTTGCTTTCGGACGGTTCGGCATATTCGGGAATGGGCGGTGTGCCGAGAACGAAATCCATGCTCCGGTCGAGCGAACGGGCCGCCTGAAGGTACCAGGCTTCCTTCTCCGGATCGGCAAACTGGAAGGCAGGCGGGGCAAGCGCGAAACTGTCGGCGAACATCCCGTCATTGGTCTGGAACAGGCGCAGCCGCAACTTTTGCTGGACGCCAATCTCGGCAATCAGCAGCCGCCGCTTGCGAGGCCCCGCCTGAGCCAGTGCGGCCGCGGCGATCTGGGCTTCGGCGCGGGCCAGGCCAAAGCGTTCGGCAACCAGCTGGTTGCGGTAGCTATCGAGATAGAACAGACTCCCCGCCATCAACGCGAGGGCGATCGCATTGACCGCCAGTATGCGCGTCGTCAGCGAAGCTCGCGGCCGCCAGAACCTGCGGCGGGGCCGCGAATCGCGTGAGGATTCAGCCATCGCCGAACGAATAGCCGGCGCCGTACAGCGTATCGATCGAGGCGAAGTCCGGATCGACGGCGCGGAACTTGCGGCGCATGCGCTTGATGTGGCTGTCTATGGTGCGATCGTCGACGAAAACGTCTTCGCTGTAGGCGGCGTCCATCAGCTGGTTGCGGCTCTTGACCACGCCGGGCCGGGTGGCGAGCGCCTCGAGGATGAGAAATTCGGTGACAGTCAGCGAAACCGTCTTGCCGTCCCAGGTGACGTGGTGGCGCGCCGGGTCCATGGTCAGCCGGCCGCGGCGAACCGGTTCGGGCAGCTGTTCCGTCCCTTCGGCCCCGGCATCGGCGTGAACCAGTTCGCTGCGCCGCAAGATGGCGCGGATGCGCGCGATCAGCAGGCGATGGCTGAATGGTTTGGCGATATAATCGTCGGCGCCCAGCGACAGGCCCAATGCCTCGTCGGCTTCCTCGTCCTTGGACGTGAGGAAAATGACGGGAATCGCGCTCTTTTCGCGCAGCCGGCGCAACAGTTCGAAGCCGTCCATCTGCGGCATCTTGATGTCGAAGATGGCAAGATCGGGCGGATTGTCGAGCAGCGCCCTGAGCGCGGTCTGGCCGTCGGCATAGACCCGGGTGGCGAAGCCTTCGGCCTGCAGGGCTATGGAAACAGTGGTGAGGATATTGCGGTCGTCATCGACCAGCGCGATGCTCTTGGCCGGCTCGGGCGGGGCACTTTCGGTCGGAACGGCGGAACTGTCGGCCATTGCAGTTGCGGTGCTCGGGTGATCCGGATTGGCGGGCCGGACACTTAGCCTTTCCCACAGGCCTTTACAACGCAACGTCTCGATCGATCTATAAGTATATGAAGTTAAATGAGTTAAATGGATAAATTGGCAATTTGACGAGAATCGCCTGCTCGACTATGGGCAAGCCGAATTTGCCGAATTACCCGATCCTTTGCGGGCTGGATCACCGGCCCGCCGCTTTATTTGTCTGGGAGATGCAATTGTCCGCCGCAAATCTCGAATACTCGCTCGACCGTCAGGGAATTGCCACCAAGGCGACGATTTTCGCCAATCTGGGTACTGCGCCGCTGGTCGAACATGCAATCCGCAATGGCGAAGGGCAACTTGCTGCCGAGGGCCCGCTGGTGGTCGAAACCGGCAAGCACACCGGCCGCTCGGCCAAGGATAAATTCATCGTCCAGGATGCCGAAACCCGCGATTCCGTTTGGTGGGGCAAAACCAACGTGGCCATGAGCCCGGACCATTTCGCCGCACTCAAGGCGGATTTCTTCGCTGCGCTGGCGGACAAGGACAAACTCTATGTCGCCGATCTGTTCGGCGGCTCACAGCCCGAACACCGGGTCAATGTCCGCGTGATCAACGAGCGCGCCTGGCACAACCTGTTCATCCGCACGCTGCTGGTCCGTCCCGAGCATCATGAACTCGGCGGCTTCGAACCCGAATATACAATCATCGATCTGCCCAGCTTCCGCGCCGATCCCGCGCGCCATGGCTGCCGCACCGAAACCGTGATTGCCGTAAACTTCACCGAAAAGCTGATCCTGATCGGCGGCACGGCCTATGCCGGTGAAATGAAGAAGAGCGTGTTCGGCATCCTCAACTACCTGCTGCCGACCAAGGGTATCATGCCGATGCACTGTTCGGCGAACATCGGCCCCGATGGGCGCACCGCGGTGTTCTTCGGCCTGTCCGGCACAGGCAAGACGACGCTTTCGGCCGACGCCAGCCGGACCCTGATCGGCGACGACGAGCACGGCTGGTCGGACACTGCCGTGTTCAATTTCGAAGGTGGTTGCTACGCCAAGATGATCCGGCTTTCCGAGGAAGCGGAGCCGGAAATTTTCGCCACCACGCGGCGGTTCGGCACCGTGCTGGAAAACGTGGTCATCGATCCGGAAACCCGCCAGCTCGATCTGGACGACAATTCGCTCGCCGAAAACAGCCGCGGATCCTACCCGATCGATTTCATCCCCAATGCCTCGGAAGACAATCTGGGGCCGGTGCCGGCCAACATCATCTTCCTTACCGCCGATGCCTATGGCGTGCTGCCGCCGATCGCGCGGCTGACGCCCGACCAGGCGATGTATCACTTCCTCTCGGGCTACACCGCGCGTGTCGCCGGCACCGAGATCGGCGTGACCGAGCCCGAGGCAACATTCTCGACCTGCTTCGGCGCGCCGTTCATGCCGCGCCATCCTTCGGTTTACGGCAACCTGCTCAAGGAACGGATTGCCAAAGGCGGCGTCAAGTGCTGGCTGGTCAACACTGGCTGGTCGGGCGGCCTGGCGACCATGCCGGGAATTTCGCGCATGCCGATCAAGGCGACTCGCGCGCTGCTCAACGCCGCGCTCGATGGCAGTCTCAACAGCGCCGAATTCAGCAAGGATCCCAATTTTGGCTTCGAATATCCCGTGGCTGTTGAGGGCGTGGACAGCAAATTGCTCGATCCGCGCTCGGCCTGGGCGGATCCGGCCGAATATGATCGGGTGGCGCAGGAACTGGTGCACAAATTCGTCGCCAATTTCGCGCAGTTCGAAGCCCATGTCGACGAGAGCGTGCGCCAGGCGGCGCCGGTTGCCGCGTAACACGCAGGCGGCGATTGTTCTTGCAGGCCAGTGCACAGCGCGCCATGATCGCGCCGCAAAGCGCGGGGAGTTGAAATTATGGGTCTATTGGATGGAATTCTCGGTCAGCTCGGCGATGGCGCGGGCAATGTTGCGATAGAAGCCATTGCGAACAAATTCGGCATCGATCCGCAATTGGCGGAAACTGCTGTCGCTGCGTTGACCCAGGCACACCCGCAACCGGCCGACACGGTATCTACCGCAGCCCAGCAGACTGGCATCGACCCGTCGGTGCTTAGCGGGATCGTCGAACAACTCGGCGGTGACGGCGTGCTGGGTCAGCTGGCCGAACAGGCCGCGCAAAATCCGCAGCTGATTTCCAGCATCATCGGAGCCGCAGGCAGCTTTCTGGGCAGCAAGAACTAAGTCAACAATACCGGCAAACGAAGGGCCATGGCACGGATTTCGTGCCATGGCCCTTTCGATTCACAGGCCCGGCCGCTGTCAGTCGAGCATCGAGGCCGGGACTTTGCCGCCATTGGCCGCAAGCTGTTTCATGGTCTGCTTGTACAGCCAGATGTTTTCTTCGGCCGTGCCCGAATAGTCGGCATCGCCAAGTTCGTGGGCAAGGCTTTTGCGGTTTGCGTAGCTCGCATCGATTCCCAGCAGAGTCATCAAGTCGGCGACCGAGACTTTCCAGTTGAGTTCGCCCGCGCGAGGCAGGGCCGCCAGCGTGGCTTCGATATCGACTTCGCTCATCGGCGCGGAGTTGAGCGCCTGATCGAGAGACGCCGTTACTGCCGCGACTGCGGCATTGGCGTCCTGAGCCGGCGCGGCCTGCGCCGCGTGGCCGAAAATCGTATCCTTGATCGAGCTGAATATAGACATGAGTTTTTCCTTTCCGGTTGGCAACCCCAGGGTTACGGCCCCTCGCGATTCCTGGCGGGGCGGATGTATCATTGTTCCGATGATATTTGCGGGAAATTTTTGACCAGGCCGCCCAGGCCGGGCGATGTTTGGACAGGTTTCATCGGCAACCGCAACGGGCACCGAGTGTATCACCAACGCGCTCTAGCCAAAATGAAGACCGGTCACGGTAGAGCAACCGGGCAGGGCTCGGCGGCTTCTCAGGCCAGGTACTTACAGTGCTGATAATTGAGTATATTTCATTAGACGCCTTGTTCCCGTAAAGCTGTTTGGTCTAGAGTTTCAATCGGGGTCGCACCAATTTGGCAGGGCCGGGGAATCCGGCCGGGAGGCCGGGTGTAGAAATGCTCACGACGTTGCAGCGCAGCGGAGGTATCGAGGCCTTGGCAAGGCAGGCCGGTATCGAACCGGCTCAGGCGCTGGCGGAAACCAAGCAGATATTGCCAGACTTGCTCGCTGCCTACCGCGACTATCCCGGCGGCAATGCGGCGCTGCTTGCCATGTTCGAGAAACAAGGCGGTTCCGGCCTGGCTGCTGAAGTCATGGCCGTTGAACCGGCCGATATTGCAGCGGGACGGGCCATACTCGCCAGCACGCTGGGCGAAGCCGTGGCGGAGAAGCGGCAAACCGGGCTTTGGCCTCTGCTTGCCATGCTGGTCAGCGGATACATTGCCGCGACAGCTGCTGCCTCCGGGCCGGGCATGCAACGAATCGATGACTTGCTCGGCCGGGCGGCGTAGCGTCGGCCACCATGTCCGCCGTATTATCGCTTCTGGTATTTGCCGCGCTGGCCCTGGTTGCCGGTGCTGCCTTTCTGTGGCGGCGCGGCGGGTCCCGGCTTCAGATTGCCCTGATGCTGGTGCTTGCAGCCGTCATGGGCGCCAATGTCGCGATTTGGACGCTGCCCGACGCCAGCGGCAATGCGCCGCTGCGTCAGGAGCTCAAATAGTCACTTGATCGGGCAATCCGGCGAGAGCCGCATGTCCAGATAGTTATCGACGGCGGCCATCATGTCGTCGAGCTCGTTCTCGTAAAAGTGGTTGGCGCGCGGGATTTCGTCGTGGTGAACGGTGATGTGGCGCTGGGTGCGCAACTTGTCGACCAGCTTCTGGACGGCCATCGGCGTCACCACCGTATCGGCCGCACCCTGGACCATGATGCCCGAAGCGGGGCAGGGAGCGAGGAAGCTGAAATCGTACATGTTGGCCGGTGGCGAGACCGAGATCCACCCGCGGATTTCCGGGCGCCGCATCAGCAGCTGCATGCCGATCAGCGCACCGAAGCTGTAGCCGGCAATCCAGGTCACCGAGGCCTCCGGGTGGATCGACTGCACCCAGTCGAGCGCGGCGGCCGCGTCGCTGAGCTCGCCGATGCCGTTGTCGAAGCTGCCCTGACTGCGTCCTACCCCACGGAAATTGAAGCGCAGGGTGGCGAAGCCGCGGTTGACGAAAGTCTTGTACATCGCCTGGGTGATGCGATCGTTCATCGTCCCGCCCGCCTGCGGATGCGGGTGGAGGATCATGGCGACCGGCGCGCGCGGGCGCGGGCCCGGCTGGAAACGGCCTTCGAGGCGGCCCTCGGGGCCGGGGAAGATGACTGACGGCATAGTTTCGTTCGACCTTGCGGTTTTGCCCGTTCGCGCGGCAGGCTGGACTAGGCCGCCGGACCGCGAAGGGGCTGTGATTGGAAGCGCAGCGCTATATAGAAACGAAGGCCCGAAAAGCAACGACTTCACGCATAAGGGCCAGACCCGTCTAATTCGAAACTGGCGTCAGCCTGTGGCTGTGCCAATAGGGAGTGCAATGATTTACCTCGACCACCAGGCGACTACCCCGCTCGCGCCCGAAGCGCGCGATGCAATGCTGCCCTGGCTGTCCGGCCCCGAGTCCATGGGATTTGCCAACCCGCACTCCATGCACAAGGCCGGCAGGGCGGCAGCGGCGGCAGTCGAAGTGGCGCGCGAGCAGGTTGCCGCGCTGCTTCCTAAGGGCGGAAGGGTAATCTTCACCAGCGGGGCGACCGAGGCGATCAATCAGGCCATGCTTGCTGTGGCGCAGGGCGGCGCAAATGCCGGCATCGCCTTTTCGGCGATCGAACATTCGGCTGTCGTCAATTCCGCGCTGGCCAGCGGTGCGCAGTGCCAGGAATTGCCTGTATCGACCGATGGCCTGGTCGATGCCGAAGTGGAGATCGCCGGGGGCATCGGCCTTGTTGCCGTCATGCAAGTCAACAACGAGATCGGCACTATCCAGCCCGTCGCGCGTCTAGCGGAGCGGGCGCATGATATGGGCGCATTGTTCCTGTGCGATGCCGTGCAGGGCGCGGGCAAGCTGGCGCCGCCAGAGGGTGCGGATCTGATCGCGATCACCGCGCACAAACTCTATGGCCCCAAGGGCATTGGTGCGTTGTGGGTGCGCGACGGAGTGAAGGTTGCGCCATTGATCCAGGGCGGCGGGCAGGAGGGGGGTCTGCGTTCGGGCACGCTCAGCCCCGCGTTGTGCGCGGGCTTCGGAGCGGCGGCGGCACTTGCACATGCGCAGATGGACCGGGATTTCCAGCACCTTTCCGGCCTCGCCACCCTTGCCCGCTCGATCCTGTCGCGCTGGGTGCTGAACGGCAGCGAGACAGCGCGCTGGCCGGGCAATCTCAGCCTGCGCCTCGAAGGTCTCAATTTTCCCCGCCTGATGAGCGATTGCCGCGAGATAGCCTTCTCGGCCGGCTCGGCCTGTGGATCGGGAACCGGCAAGCCCAGCCGGGTGCTGACGGCCATCGGCCTCGACGCGCTAACCGCGCGTGCATCGATCCGCTTGGGATTCGGCCGCTATACGACTAGGGTCGAAGTGGAAGAGGCCTGCAAGGCGATCGAAGACGCGGCAAGATCGCAGGGAGTATAACTTTGGTACGGGTTTCTTTCATCACCGCCGAGGGCCAGCGTGTCGAGGCAGAGGGCGCGCCGGGCGATAGCCTGCTTGCAGTCGCCCAGGCCTCGGGCATGCCGCTGGAAGGCACCTGCGAAGGGCAGATGGCCTGTTCGACCTGCCATGTGATTGTATCCGCGGACTGGTTCGGCAAATTGCCGGCGGCGGTGGCGGACGAGGAAGACATGCTCGATCTCGCGGCGGGCGTAGCACGCACCAGCCGGCTTTCGTGCCAGATCGAACTGACCGAAGCGCTGGATGGGCTGGAGGTGCGCATTCCGGGGGAAGCGCGCGATATGCAGCGGCGGTAGAGAATTGTCGGATGCACAATAACGTGCTGTATCGCACCAATAGTATGACATCCGAGGTGCGCCATGGCTACTGTCCGCAAGACCATTACTCTTACCCAGCAGCAGAACGACTGGATCGCAGCGCAGATCGCCGCCGGGTGCTACACGAATGACAGCGAAGCTATCCGCGACCTGATCCGCCGCGAACAGGCGCGCAGCGCGGAGATCGAGGCGATCCGCCAGGCGCTGATCGAAGGCGAGGAAAGCGGCGAGCCGGAGCCGTTCGATTTTGAGGCGTTCATCGACCGGATGAACGCGGAGCATGCCTGACTATCGCCTGAGCCCGGGCGCCCAGCGAGACCTTGCCGACATCTGGCGCTACACCAGCCGGCAATGGGGCAGGCAGCGGCGCTAATCCTCCCTCTTCGGGTGAGGATTGCCTGCGCAAAAGCCTGCCTTCCGCATGGAATCCCCGCTTGCCCGCTGCTAGGGCCAGCGCAACATGCCCACCGATACCACTGATACCGAACCCGATCCCTTCGACGCCATCGTCGATGCCCCGTTCGACAGCGCTCTGTCCGAGCGCTACCTGGTCTATGCTCTCTCCACCATTACCGCCCGCTCGCTGCCCGATCTTCGCGATGGACTGAAGCCGGTGCACCGCCGCCTGCTCTGGGCGATGCGGCAGTTGAAGCTCAATCCGACCGATGCCTTCAAGAAGAGCGCTCGCGTTGTCGGCGATGTCATCGGCAAATATCACCCGCATGGCGATGCCAGCGTCTACGATGCCATGGTCCGCCTCGCGCAGGACTTTTCGCTGCGTTATCCGCTGGTCGAGGGGCAGGGTAATTTCGGCAATATCGACGGCGATAACCCCGCCGCCTATCGCTACACCGAAGCGCGCCTGACCAAGACTGCGATCCAGCTGATGGCCGGGCTCGACGAAGGCACGGTCGATTTCGTGCCCACCTACAATGGCGAGGACGAGGAGCCGGAAATCTTCCCCGGCCTGTTCCCCAA
>JBFWSE010000100.1:0-13024 GCA_050248535.1 Novosphingobium sp. | reverse complement strand
CATGGCCCGCGAAAAGGCGCAGGCCGGGCACGATAATCAGGCGCATGTGCTGGCGGGCGACACGGTCGTCGCACTTGGCCGCCGTATTCTCCCAAAGGCGGAAGACGAAGCGACGGCGCGGCAGTGCCTGGAACTGCTTTCCGGTCGCCGCCACCGCGTCCTGTCCGCCATTGCCCTGGCCAGCCCTGACGGAACGCTGCGCGAGCGCCTGAGCGAGACCATCGTGCGGTTCAAGGTGCTGTCGAATGCCGAAGTGGCTGCCTATCTTGAAGGGGGCGAATGGCACGGCAAGGCCGGGGGCTATGCCATCCAGGGCAGCGCCGAGGGGCTGATCGCCTGGATTTCCGGCAGCCACTCGGGCGTCATGGGCCTGCCGCTGTTCGAGACGCGGGCGCTGCTCAAGGCAGCGGGTTTCGCCCTTGGCTGAGTGGCTGATCGAACAGGGGATCGGCGAAGAGCGCGCGATTTTACTGGAAGACGGCGATGCAATTGCCGCACGGCTGCGCTGGCCGGGTGGGCTCGAAGCGGGGCTGGTCGACGATGCGGTTCTGGTGTCGCGCAGCGCCGGTTCGCCGCGCGGAACCGCGCGTTTCGCCACTGGCGAGGAAGCGCTGGTCGATGGCCTGCCGCGCGAAGCCAGCGAAGGCGCCCTGATACGGCTCAAGGTAACGCGCGCCGCCATGGCCGAGCGCGGCCGTTACAAACTCGCGCAGGCCCGCCCGACTACCGATACCCCACACCCCGCTCCCACACTGGCGCAATCGTTCGGTGGCCGGGTTGTACGGCAATTCCCGTCAGGCCTGTGGGAAGACATCTTCGGCGAGGCTTGGTCAGGCCAGATCGACTTCACCGGCGGCAGCCTGACGCTTTCCCCAACGCCGGCCATGACGCTGATCGACGTGGACGGCGCGCTGCCGCCTGCCCGGCTTGCCATGGCCGCGGTGCCGGCCCTGGCGCGCGCCCTCGCCCGCATGGATCTTGCCGGTTCGATCGGCGTCGATTTTCCCACTCTGCCGGAAAAGAGCCAGCGCCGGGAAATCGACCAGGCCATCGAAAACGCGCTGACGGATTGGCCGCACGAACGCACGGCGATGAACGGCTTCGGTTTTGTCCAGCTGGTCGCCCGGATGGAGCGACCCTCGATTCTCGCGGTGATCCAGCACAATCGCACCCAGGCCGCCGCGCGGCTGCTGTTACGCGCTGCCGAGCGCATCGATGAGTCCGGCACTCTGCTGCTGACGGCTCACCCGCGAATACTCGCGGTCATGCACACCGATTGGCAAAGCGAACTCACCCGCCGCACCGGCCGGACAATCGCGTATCGGGAAGACGCCGCACTTGCACTCGATGGCGGCTTCGCGCAGGCAGTGCCGCCATGAAGCCCGTTACCCGCAAATGCCCGATCTGCCGCAAGCCCCGCAGCGCGGAGCATGCTCCTTTCTGCTCCACCCGATGCCGCGACCGCGATCTGGTCAAGTGGCTCGATGATGGATATGCCCTGCCCGGCCCGCCCGCCGATCCGGATGGCCTGGCCGAGGACTGATTTCCACCCTTGCCAAGCCCGCCCCGCTTCGCCATAGGCGCGCTTCAAATCGCTCGCCGGACCTTTGGCGGACCGCCGCGAGAGCGATGCCCGGGTAGCTCAGTTGGTAGAGCACATGACTGAAAATCATGGTGTCGGCGGTTCGATTCCGTCCCCGGGCACCATTTCTGTCCGGGCCGGGCGACGACTTCGAACGTCGGCTTGGCTATGGACTCGCCCCCGAGCCGATGCAAGACCTGCGCGAAACCGCAAGCGGGAGAGCCGAATTGTCCGAAGAATGCCCCGAGCCGATCCTCTATGCCGTGGCAGATGGCATCGCCACGATCACGCTCAACCGGCCCGACCGGCGCAATGCACAGAATGCGGCGCTGCTCAATGCCCTGAACGACGCATGGGAACGCGCGGCGGCGGATGACGCAGTGCGGGTGATCCTGCTCAACGCCAATGGACCGCACTTTTCCGCCGGGCACGACACATCGCCCGACGCCAACAAGGGCAATGCCGAAACGGCAAAAATCGGCGAAGGAATCAAACAGACCGGCACGCTCGGGCTCTACCAGTGGGAGGCCAAGCATTTCCTAGGCTTTTCGCGGCGCTGGCGCGACATCCCCAAGCCCTCGATCGCCGCCGTCCAGGGGGCCTGCATCGCCGGCGGCCTGATGCTGGCCTGGCCTTGCGACCTGATCGTCGCGGCCGACAATGCGAAGTTTTCCGATCCGGTGGTGCTGATGGGTATCGGCGGGGTCGAATACCATGGCCACACCTGGGAACTGGGCGCGCGCAAGGCCAAGGAGATCCTGTTCATGGCCAGCTCGATCACTGCCGAAGAGGCGCGCGAGCTGGGCATGGTCAACCGGGTCGTGCCGCTCGACGAACTGCAAAATGCGGCGCGCGAAATGGCGTTACGGATCGCAGGGATGCATCCGCATGCGCTTGCCATGGCCAAACGCGTGGTCAACCAGACGCTCGACATCCAGGGTCAGTATGCCGCGATCCAGTCGTGCTTCGATATCCATCAGCTGGGCCATGCCTCGGCCTATGTGCAATCGGGCCAGTTCGTTCTGACCGATCACCTGGGCATCAAGAAAGCGACCTGATTACTCGTCAAGGGCAAGCCGATTGTTGCACAACCCGTGCCATTCGCCGAACCCGGAATTCGCACTTCGCTCCCGGATCGCACAGTCGAACCTTATTCAAAAACTGAAGGTCATGCTCATTTTTTCGCCGGCCAGGCGCGATAGGCGTCAGAATCCTCGACCGCCATCCCCTGCGAATATTCGCCCATGGTCAAAGGCCATTGCGTCACTACCTTGTTCGACACCGGATGCCGGTAGTAATTCGAGCAGTCCGTTACCCACATTTCGAAATTTTCCAGCTCCGCCTGGACGCGGCGATTGTATGCGTCTTCCGCTTCGGCGCGGACTTCGATGCCGGCGAGGCCTTCGTCCTCCATCCTCCGGACCAGGCGGACAATGTAATCCACTTGCGCCTCGATCATGTAGATGATCGAACCGACATTGGTATTGGGGCCATAGAGCATGAAAAGGTTGGGAAAGCCGCTGACCGTAACGCCACGATAGGCCTGCGGGCCGCCTGCCCAAGCCTGATCCAGCCGCAATCCGCCGCGCCCGGCGACATCGATTGTCGTGAGATAGCGCATGGTGTCGAAACCGGTGGCAAAGACAATGGCATCGACCTCGCGGCGCGAACCGTCCCTTGTCACAATGGCATTGCCTTCGATCCGCTCGATCCTGTCGGTGACCAGTTCGACATTGTCGCGGTTGAATGTCGGATAATAGACATTCGAAAGCAGCACGCGGCGGCAACCGATAGGATAATCTGGCACCATCTTTGTCCGCAAATCCGGGTCCTCGATCACTGCGATGTTCTGCATGGCGGCCTGCTCCGCCGCCTGCGACTGATCCGGACCACCGGCAACCATGGAGCCGCGATATGCATCGACCGAATCAAGAATCTCCTGGCGCATCGCGTGCAATTTGGCCGGATCGGCTTTCAATTGTGCAATCGTCTCAACCGAATAGGGCTGATCGGCCTTGGGCAGTACCCAATTGGGGCTGCGCTGATAAACGTCGAGCCGGCCTGCTTCTTTCGCAAGTTCGGGAATGAGCTGTACGGCACTTGCCGCGCTGCCGATCACGGCCACGCGCTGTCCCGCAGGTTCGAAGTTTTCGTCCCAGCGCGCGGAATGGAAAGCCGGCCCGGGGAATTGCGCAAGGCCAGGGATGTCCGGCACATTCGTTTCGCAGAATATGCCCACTGCACCAATCAGCACCGGTGCTTCGAACAGGCGCCCGTCTTCGCAATGGACGCGCCAAAGATTGCTTTCTTCGTCCCATTCCGCCCGGCTGACCGCGGAGTTGAACCGGCACAGCGGCGTTACGCCGTATTTTTCGGCGCAATGCCTGAGATAAGCGAGGATTTCCGGCTGTCCGGAATAGGGCCGCGACCAGGAAGGGTTTGGTTCGAATGAAAAGCAGTAAAGATGCGACTGGATATCGCATTCCGCGCCGGGATAGCGATTGAGGTTCCAGGTGCCGCCGAGGCCGCTGCTCTTTTCCAGCACGACCAGATCGCCGATCCCCGCTTCGATCAGCTTGGCTGCCGCGCAAATACCGCCCGGGCCAGCGCCAATCACGATTGCCTTGTGCAATTCCGTCTCCATCGGCCTGCTCACTCCCCTCACATTGCTTCTTCCGGGCTTCAGCCCTTTGCCGTCTTGCCCCAATACTTCTCGCGCAGCGCGCCCTTGTAAAGCTTTCCGGTCGGCAGGCGTGGCAATTCGTCCATGAAGTCCACCGATTTCGGCGTCATCAGCTTGCCCAGGCGCTCGCGGACATAAACCCGGATTTCCTCGGCCAGCTCTTCGCCCGGCTCGACTCCCGGCGCGGGCTGGACCACGGCCTTGACTTCCTCGCCCAGATCCTCGCTCGGCACGCCGATCACGGCGACGTCGGCGAGCTTGGGGTGGAGCGCTAGCGCGTCCTCGATCTGCTGGGGGTAGATATTGACCCCGCCCGAGATGATCATGAAGGCCTTGCGATCGGTGAGGTAGAGCCAGCCATCCTCGTCGACGTAGCCGATGTCGCCGACAGTGCGCCAGGCCGGGTGATTGGGGTGAGTGACCGAGAGCGTCTTGCCCTCGTCCTTGTGGTAGGAAAAGGGCGCCCCGTGGATCGCTTCGCCATAGATCGTGCCGGGCGTTCCGGGAGGCTGCTCGCGGCCTTCGTCGTCGCAGATGTGGATCGGCGCCATGGCGCGGCCGACAGAGCCAGGATGGGCGAGCCATTCCTCGCTGTCGATCCGGGTAAAACCCGCCCCCTCGGTCGAGGACCAGTATTCCCACAAGATCGGCCCCCACCAGTCGATCATCGCCCGCTTGACCTGCTGCGGGCAAGGCGCAGCGGCATGGATGGCGCAGCGGTGGCTGGAGAGGTCATAGCGGCTGCGCAGCGCCGGATCGGCCTTGAGCATGCGCACGAACATGCTCGGCACCCACTGGCTGTGCGTCACCCGGTAGCGCTCGATCAGCGCCAGCGCCTGTTCCTCGTCGAAGCGGTCCATCAGCACTACCGTGCCGCCCGACAGGATCGTCCCCTGGGTAAAACCCGCGGGCGCAGCGTGATAGAGCGGCGCGGGGCAGAGATAGATGCTGGTCTCGTCCACCGCGAACATGTTGGTAATGTTGGTCACCCCGGGATTGCCAAGCTCGGGAGAGACCTCGGCGAGCGGGCGTTTGATGCCCTTGGGCTTGCCGGTGGTGCCCGAACTGTAAAGCATCAGGGCCCCCAGCCACTCTTCGGAGAGCCGTTCGGCCGGATAGCGCGCAATCGCTTCCTCGAAGGGCTCGAAACCGGGCATATCCCCCGCAACTGCGAGTTTCACCTCGCAGCGTGGCGACAGCCGCCCCAGCTCGCCGCTTTCCTTGAGCGCGGCCGAGGCGATCAGCACCCGCGCATCGCAATCATCGACGATCCACGCCGCTTCAGCCGCCGGCAGGTAACGATTCACTGCGGTCAGGTAGAGACCCGAGCGCATGCAGGCGAAAGCGATGTCGAAGAATTCGAGGCAATTGTCGACAAACATCGCGACATGATCCCCGCGCCTCAGCCCCGCTGCATGGAGCAACTGCGCCAGCCGGTTCGATCGCGCGTCGAGTTCGCCGAACGTACGCTGCTCCCCGGTCGCCGTGCGGATTGCTGCCGGCTTGCCAGGGTGGGACTGGGCCAAGGTTCCGATATACAAGTTTGCCTCCCCGCACGTCCGCGCCCCTCAATGCATCGCATCCGTTGCATTGGTCAATGCGATATGGGCTGACTTGCCCTGCCTGACGGCAATCCTGGCACCATCCAGGTGACGGTTACGAGCGGCTAGCCCCGGTCCAGGTGCCGCTCAACCAGTCATCAAGGCGTCCTTGCGCGGCTGCGCGATTTGACATTTCGGGCCCGGCTTGCTTCGTTAATAAAATGCACAATTTCCATGTGACTTTTCTCACAGCGGCACCGTTGCGGCGCCTGCATAGCTTGCGTCACGACGACGGCCCTTTTCCGAGCCCTTCGGCGCGGCGCCCGCAACACGGGTTCAGGGGGTCATGTTCCAGTTGAAGGCCAGGATTTCCCATCCGGCCTCGCCGTCCCGAAACTTCGGTTTCGAAGTCCGGGACCGGCAAGGCCAAGAACCAGGAGAACTGCAATGAAACGGGTTACGGTGCTATTGGTGGCGGCAATGCTCGCCGCCTGTTCGTTCAAGTCGGACGGCGGCTCGGCCGATGGTTCCCCTGGCGCCGAGTCCGGCGCTCCGCCGCAATCGCTCGCGCCGGGCGATTCCATCTTGAACGCAGCAGCAGCAAAAGTCGGCATGACAATCAACGGCGAAATCGAACCCCAGGGCAAGAGCCAGTTCTTCCGCTTCGACTATCAGGGCAAGCTGCGCGACATCATCATTGTGCGCCTGACCAACAAGAGCACGAGTCTGAAGCCCAAAATCGTGATCTACAACGGCGAACGATCGCAGATGTTCAACAGATATGACTGGACTGCCGGCGCCAATGTCGAACAGGCAGTCAGCCTTGCTCCAGGGGATAGCATATATGTCGAAGTACCGCCTTTCGACGGCTCGTCGGGTGGCTATCAGCTCTCGGCCATTGCGCAAAATGCCTATGACGAACACGAAGCCAACGACGATGTGCTGCACCCGACGACGCTGAATTACGCCAGCGCCATTGAAGGCAGCATCATGGACAACAAGGACGAGGACTGGTTCCACGTGACCGCCCCATCCGTAGGCAAGGTGACAATTGGCTTCGAAAACCTGTCCACCACTCTGAAACCCAACGTAAAAGTCTACTCGGCATCGAAATCGGCAGTTGCCAACCGATACGACTGGACGCCCGCTGCCGGGCTCGACTTTACCGTCGATTTGACCCCAGGGCAGGATTTTTACCTTCAGGTGCTGCCCTTCGACGGATCCACTGGCAAGTACCGCCTGTCCACCCGCAATGCCGTACTCGCCAACGACATGGCCAATGCGCTCAAAAGCACAGGGTCGATCGACATCTACGGCATCTATTTCGATGTCGACCAGGCCTTCGTGAAGCCGGAAAGCGCCAACACGCTCACCCAGATCGCCGAACTGCTGAAGGCCGATCCGTCGCTGCGGCTTGAGCTGTCAGGCCACACCGACAATACCGGCACCGATGGGCACAACCAGGAACTGTCGCAAAACCGGGCCAATGCCGTGGTCGCGGCGCTGGTCGGCCAGCATGGCATCGACGCCAGCCGGCTCGTCGCCAAGGGCTATGGCGCCAGCAAGCCGGTTGCACCCAACGATACGGCCGACAACAAGGCGAAGAACCGCCGGGTGGTGTTGCGCAAATTGTGAGGCGCCTTCCCGAACAGACCGCGCGCTGGACGCCCGGCGCGCGGCGGCCTAGACTGGACCCCGCGGCAGGATATGTCCCCGCGGGGTTCCGCCGTACGCAACAGGGGGCGTAAGAATCATGGCGGACAAGCGGCTTCAGGCACTGGCGCGATTGCTTCCGGATCCGCTCGGGACGCAGCTCGAAACCCACGCGCGCGTAGTGCCGTTGCGGACCGGCCAGATCGTCATGGGGCACCAGGACAGCGGCAGCGACGTCTTCGCCATCCTCGAAGGCTCGGTCCGGGTTGAACTGCATTCGCTCAACGGCAAGGACATTATCCTCGCCGATCTCGGCCCCGACGAACTGTTCGGTGAATTCGCCGCGATCGACGGCGAACCGCGCTCGGCCAGCGTGACGGCCACCAGCGCCAGCCTGCTTGCGCGAATTCCGGGTGACGCGTTCCGCTCCGCCGTGCTCGGCAATCCAGAGACCGCAGAATGGATCGCCCGTCGGCTGGTTACGCGGATCAGGCTGCTGACTGAACGGATTTTCGAGCTCAATTCCCTGGCGGTGCGCAGCCGGCTGCACTGCGAATTGCTGCGGCTTTGTCTCGAAGCCGGGGTCAGCGAAAACCGCGCCGAAATTACCCCCGTGCCGACTCACGCAGAACTCGCCAGCCGCATCGGCACGCATCGCGAAGCTGTGACTCGCGAGCTGAAATACCTCAAACAAACCGGGGTGGTCGACCAGAAGGACCGCAGCCTGGCCGTGGCCGACGTCAGCCAGCTGACCGACATCGTCCGGGCCGCATCGGGCGATGTCGGCGTAATCCAGCGCGCCGCCGATCTGATTCCCGACTGACCGGCGCCGGGTGTGGCTTTTCTCACACAGGACCAGTGCGCAATGTCACTGACCCGGCATACCGGGCCGATACAGGATTGCCACCCGGTTTGCCTGCCTTCCCGTTGTCATGTTAGGTGGCGCAAGCGACAGAACCGAACTCAGTGACGAAAGGACTGCCGCCGATGGGCAAACAGCGAATTTTGTCTGCGCTCGCCGCATTTGCGGCTCTGGCCGGCGCACCCGCCGCTTCCGAGACCGTGGAACGGATCGACTGGCTGTCGATGATGACCGATCGCGGCCCATGGGGCGTCCAGCTTGCGCGCGAGCAGATGGCGCAAGGTCAACTGCTTGAGGCCATGGCGACGCTGGAGCGAGTGCTGGCCGCCTCCCCCGACGAAGGCGAAGCGCACCTGTTGCATGCCAGCCTGCTGTGCCGGGTGGACGATCCCGAAGGTGCGGCGATGGAATTCGACATGCTGCACAAGCTGGACTTTCCTGCCGACAAATGGGCCGAGGCCAATGCAGCTTGTTCCGAGCACGGCATTTCACTGGGCAAGGGGCGCTGATCATGGCCAGACAGCTCACCGCTATTTCCGTGCTCGCCGCCGCCGTATCGTTGACCGCCCCGGCCGTGGCGCAAACCGTCGGTGTGGCCACATCGGTAGTCAACGACGTCAAGCTGAGCCGCGCCGCCGATCTGCAACCGCGGCCGCTGACCTTGCGCGAACGCATGGCGCTGGCCGACCGCATCCAGACCGGCCGCAATAGCCACGTGCAGATCACGCTGCTCGACCGCTCGACCTTTTCCGTAGGCGCCAATGCACGCGTAACCATTGACCGGTTCATATATGATCCTGCAACCGGTCGCGGTTTTACCTCTTCCACCGCGAAGGGCGCCTTCCGTTTCCTTTCAGGCCAGCGCAGCCCGAAGCGCGAGGCGACGGTCAATACGCCGATCGCTTCGGTCGGGATTCGCGGGACAATTGCCGAAGGCGTAGTCGGCGAAGAAGCCGTCGCCATTGCCCGGGCCGAAAAGGTAATCGACAGCAGTTCCGCCGTCGATGCCGCCAATGCCACGCTGGTCGTGCTGCGCGGCCCTGGAGCCAATACGGAAGCGGGACTCGAACCCGGTTTCGTCGAAGTCAGTGCGAATGGACGCAGCGTCAGCCTTGACCGGCCGGCCCTGGCCGTCTTCGTGGCATCGGGCGATAGCGGGCCTGGGCAACCCTTTGTCATTTCCCGCAAAGGCCTTCGCCGCATACAGGAACTGCTGATGCCGAGCCTGGGCGATTGGCGCCGGTCGGCCAGTAATTCGCGGCGCTTCCGCGATCGCGTGGGCGGTGGCTGGAATTCTCCGCCCCCGTTCCATATGCAACCCTGAACGCTGGCAGGTTACTACTTGTCGTAAGGCCTGAAAATGCCGTCCCAGCCGCGCTCTGGACAATCGCGCGCCTGCGCGCTGTCCTGGTCGCGGTAGAAGGCATAGAGACCCTCCAGGCCGAAGCGCGCGGCCAGGCCGTCCAGCCTGTCGAGGTGCTGCAAAGCGCTGGGCCACTCGTTCGCGCGCCGTGTGGCCATGAATTCGCTGTGTGCCGCGGCAAATGCGGCGAATGCCGGTGTCGCGCGCATGGTCTCGTCGCCCAGCAGCGCGTGAATGGTTTCGGGCTCGTCGCGGCCGAGCACCACCACCCGGTCCAACTCGATCAGGGCAAATTGCGAGAGTTGCCCGCACAGCGCATTGTCGACGATGACAGGCACGCGGTAATGCTTGGTCAGCCCGTCCAGCCGCGAGACCAGATTCACCGTGTCGCCGATCAGCGAATAGGATAGCCGCCGTTCCGAACCGAGATTGCCTACACAGCACAGACCCGAACCAATCCCGATCCCCATGCGCACATGACCGGGCCAGGGTTCGCCCTGCTGCCGCGGCATTTCGCGATTGAGTTCATCCAGCCGTGCGGCCATGGCCAGCGCGGCGCGAGCCGCGTTTTCATGCTGGTCCGGATCGTCGAGCGGGGCGTTCCAGAACGCGAGAATGGCATCGCCGATGTACTTGTCCAGCGTCGCCTTGTGGGCCAGCAGGATATCGCACATCGGCGTTTGAAAGGCGATCAGGAAGCGGACGACTTCGCGCGGGCTGAGCTGCTCCGAAATGCGCGAGAAGCCGCGGATATCGCACAACAGCACAGTCATGTCGCGCTCTTCGCCACCCAGTTCGAGCTGGCCGGGGTCGGCGGCGATGCGGCGCACCTGTTCGGGCGGCAGGTAGCGGTCGAAGGCGCTGTGAATATAGGCGCGACGGCGCTCCTCGCGCAGATAGACCAGCACCGTCACGACCAGCCAGGCCAGTACCAGCGTCAGCACCGGATAGACCGGGTCGAGCAGGTATTGCAGCCGCGCGAAAGCCAGCCAGCTACCACCCAGCATACCCATTACCAGAACAAGGCCCAACAAGGCCCCCTTGACCGCTCCCAGCCGTGGCGCAAGACCGGCAAGCAGCAGCCCCAGGACCAGCAGCAGCGCCCGCTCGAGACCCGGCGCCCAGTCGGGCCGGACGAGGAAGCGCCCGAGGATCATCTGCTCGAGCGCCTGGGCATGGACGACGACGCCGAGCTCGCGGTCGCGAACCGGGGTGGAAACCAGATCGCGCAGCCCCGAGGCCGATGCCCCGACAAGCACGATCCGTCCGGCGAAGGCCTCTTCCCGTTCCGCCTCGCTCATGGCCCCGCCCAGCACTTTCCAGGCCGGCACTTCGCGCCAGTCGCCCGGCGCGGTGTAATGAAGCCAGAGAGCGCCCGCCGCTGTCGCCGGCACCTCGAACTGGCCAACTTTCACCGAAACCACCCGCCCCGGCGCGCCGCCGCTCTCGCCACTGGCGTCGCTGGTCTTGACGACAATGGCGCCTGCATCCTGCGCCTGGCGCAAGGCATCGAGCGACAAGGCGGGCTGCAACGTATCACCCTGCCAGGAGAGCAATGGCAGTTGGCGCACAATGCCGTCGCCATCGCTGGAAATGCTGACAAAACCGCTGCCCGAAGCGGCCGCTTCCAACGATGGCAGCGCCCGAATTGCGCCTTTGTAGCGGCCAGCCTCTGAAGGGGCCGTTCCGGCTATGGCCAGTCCGCCCTTGGGTTCGACCGGCGGCGCGCCGGCCCGATTGCTCAGGAAAAAGCCCAGGCTGGATTTGGTCCCGGCAAGACTGCGGGCGAAGGCCGCGTCATTGTCCGGCAGCGCCTCCAGCGCGGCGACTTCCGGGCCCACCGTGCCCTGCCGCCGCAACTGTGCCGCCATATTCGCGGGCGACGTGCGATCCGGTTCCGAAAAGACGATATCCCAGGCGATCACCGCCGCCCCCGCATCGCGCAGCTCTTGCGAGAGCCGCGCGAGTTCGGTTCGCGGCCATGGCCATTGGCCCAGACGGCGGATCGAATCCTCGTCGATCGAGACGACCCGCACCGGCGCATCCTCGCGGGCGCGCGGCGCTGCGCGCTGGTAGGAATCGAACAGCAGCAGGCCCAGGCGGTCAATCGCGGGCAGGCTCAACCATTGCAGCAGCGCAACGAGGGCGACTGTCAGCAGGCCTGCCAGGAACGGCCCGCCAAACAAGCTCCGCCAGTTGCGCCTCGCGATTGCCAAAACCTTGGTGACCCCCGTTGCCTGCCGCCCGGCAGCTTGGCGAAACCGGAGCCAAGGAGCAAGGGCGCTGGACGGAACGGCATGGGCAGCGTAACGCTTGGCCCGCAGATGGCATTCAGCCGCGGTTCAACCGCTGCGGCGTGGCATGCGGGGACCGGAAGGTTTCGACAGGGCGAATGAAAGACGGGCAATGGCGATGATTTCGAACTTCTTTGGAGCGGGACGGACAGGGCGCATTTCGGCGCTTTTTATCGCGCTTGCCATGCCGTTGGCCATACTTCCCGCACCCAGTCAGGCGCAGCCGGCGTCAGGCGTCTCTCCCCCGCCCTCGCCGATGCCGGTGCCCAACGAACTGGAACTGGCCAAGCTGATCTGGTCGACCATGGCGGCGGTCGATCACGGCAACCTTTCGGGCAACTATTCGGTGCTGCGCGACCTTTCCGCTCCGGCTTTCCAGATCAACAACGACGCGGCGCGGCTCACCAAGATTTTCGAAACGCTGCGGGCCAGCAATGTCGATCTTTCGAACACCATGCTGCTCGCGCCGACCTATCGCACCGCGCCCGTAGTCCTGTCGCCCGATGTGCTGCATGTGCAGGGTTATTTCGGCCTGCGCCCGACGGCGATCGGCTTCGATCTCTATTATCAGTGGCTGCAAGGGCGCTGGCGGCTCTATGGCGTGCAGATCGTGCCGGCGACCATGGCCAATATCCAGCCCGGCGCCACGCCGCCCCCCGCCCCGCCTCCCAGCCGCGACAGCGGACGGCGTCAGCCCGACGGGCGCTGAACCTGCCGCAAGCTAATCTGCAGCTAAAATTGCACTAACCCTCGCGAAGGTTGCCCATGCGGGCGATGCAGTATTCCGGCGTCCGGTTGGTGTTGAAAAGTTTCGAAAATGAACCAACATTATGGGTAACCAAACGGTTGCCAGACTGGGAACTAACACCTAGGCTACCCCCAATATTTGTATCGATTCTTTGGGGGCAATCAGATGACTGACGAACGTATCCGTGCAACACGGCTTAACGGTTCCGAGGCACATTCCGATTTTGGCATGCTTGCGGAAACTGGCGGATTTCTGACAGTTACGGGCGATGTTGTCTCGTCGCGGCGCGCTCGCAAGC
>JBFWSE010000099.1:0-13141 GCA_050248535.1 Novosphingobium sp. | reverse complement strand
GAGGGAAGGGAAGTCACGGCGCTGGAACCCTCGGCGGAAATGATCGCCCAGCGCCGGATTCCCGCGGCGCGCGTGGTGCAGGGCAAGGCAGAGGCGCTGCCTTTCGGCGATGCCGGCTTCGACGCCGCCATGGCAGTGCTGACGGTGCATCACTGGGCCGATCAGGCGAAGGGGCTCGGCGAAATGCGCCGGGTGACCAGAGGCCCCATTGTCATACTCACATTCGATGCCTTTCACGGGGGCCTGTGGCTGACGGACTATTTCCCCCAACTCGCCGTGCTGGACAGGCGGCAGATGCCGGACATGACCGAATATGCCCGCTGGCTCGGCCCGGTTCGAATCGAGCCGGTCCCCATTCCGCACGATTGCACCGACGGCTTTCTTGCCGCCTATTGGCGAAGGCCGGCGGCCTACCTCGATCCCCGGATCAGGAAGGCGATTTCCTCGTTCTGGATGATCGGAGACCTGGCCGAGGGGCTGGCGCGGCTGGAGAGCGACCTCGAAAGCGGGGCCTGGCATGAGCGCCATGCCGGCCTGCTGGAGAAGGACAGCCTCGACTGCGGCTACAGGCTGGTCATGGCCGAGTAGCCGCCAGACACTGAAGTGCCGATTTTCCGAGACAGCCCAACACCCGCTCATCCTGAGCCTGTCGAAGGATGTCGTGTTCCGCCTGATCGCCGCGCAGCACCCTTCGACAGGCTCAGGGTGAGCGGGGTGGTTTAGATACTCGGCAACTTGCCTTAGCTCTCCAGCTGCCGCAGCAAACTCCGCACATCCCCGTCCATATCCGCATCGCGCTGGCGCAGGTCTTCGATCAGGCGCACCGCGTGGATCACGGTCGAATGGTCGCGGCCGCCGAATTTGCGGCCGATTTCGGGGTAGGAGCGCGGTGTCAGCACCTTGGCGAGATACATCGCCACCTGGCGCGGGCGCACAACTGCCCGGGCGCGGCGCTTCGATGCCATTTCGGTGCGGTCGACCCGGTAGAACTGGCAGACAGTCCGCTGGATTTCGTCGATGGTGATGCGCCGACGGTTGGCCGAGAGGATGTCGGTCAGCTGTTCCTCGGCCAGCTGCAGCGAAACCGGCTGGCCGGTGAGCTGGGCATAGGCGATCAGCTTGTTGAGCCCGCCGACCAGCTCGCGAATGTTGCGGTTGATGGTGCGGGCGAGGAAATCGATGACATCGGCGGGCACTTCGGCCGGGCTGAAGCGGGCAAGGCGATGCTCGAGGATCGAGCGGCGCAGTTCGATATCGGCGGGCTGAATATCGGCGACTAGACCCATCGACAGGCGCGAGAGCAGACGCTGCTCGACCCCGTCCAGCGCCTGCGGCGCACGGTCGGCGGCGAAGACCAGCCGCTTGCCTTCGGCGAGCAGCGCGTCGATCGTATAGAGCAATTCTTCCTGTGCGCTCGCTTTGCCGATGATGAACTGGATGTCGTCGACCAGCAGCAAGTCGAAACCGCGCAGCCGGGTCTTGAACTCGATCATCTGGTTCTGGCGCAACGCCTGGACGAATTCGACCATGAAGCGCTCGGCCGAGCAGTAGAACAGGCGCGCGCGCGGGTGAGCGGTGAGATAGGCATGGCCAATGGCGTGGAGCAAGTGCGTCTTGCCCTGGCCGGTCGCCGCCTTGAGGTAGAGCGGGGCGAACTGCGGCGTCTCGACCGCCGACATGCGCTGGGCGGCATTCGAGGCCAGCACGTTGGCTGTGCCGGTAACGAAAGTGGCGAATGTCAGCGAGGGGTCGAGACCGATCGAACCCTGGGCCACCCCGCCATATTCCGCGCCGCCGATTTCGAGCATGCCGCTGTCGGGCAACGCGGGCGCGCCATCATTGGCAGCGCGGCGGGAATTGCCGGAGGCGCCGAGCCGCAGCTCGGGCATTTGCCGCCGACCGGGGTGGACCGAAATGCGGACATTGCGCACGTCCGAACGCGCGATCTTCCACGCGAGCGATAGCCGGTCGGCAAACCGGTCGGTAACCCAGTTGGCCGAAAATTCGGTTGGAAGAAAAAGATCCAGAGTTCCGGTTTCCTTGCAGAAATTGCCAAGTTGAACCGGCTTGATCCACTGTGTGTACAATTGCTGCCCCAGGTCCTTGCGCAGCCCCAGGCAGATATCCGCCCAGTCCGCCGCAAAATCCAGTGCATCCTTGTCATCGCTCATGTTCGAGCCGCCCATCTGTGTTTTCGAAAGCGCGCCCGGCCGGCGTCCGTCTTGAAATGTCGATATCGACACCTGGCCATGCCCCTTTGGAAAACGCCCCATCCCAATCGCGCCAGCAAATTTGGCGCGCGCTAAACCGCTCTCGCTCCACACCCCCCGGCCGGAACGCAAGTCACGAAACTGTGAAATTAACGCCCACCGCAAGAGCGCTGCGAGCGGCATCTTTCTATGAGCGGAATGGCCATGAGGGCAAGGCGTGGATAGTAAAAAAAATGTAATTTTTGCTCCTTGACAGGCCGAGAGCGGCAGAAATCCCCGTCAAGAAAATTAACCCGCCGGAACCCAACGCTTTTTTGCCGAAGGCCCTATGCGAATCGCGGTTTTGCTTGGGTTTCACGCTGTCTGGTCGGCCGGTCGGGAGGGGCACAAAAAAACGGCCGGGAGGCTGCCCCCGGCCGTGTTCCTTTTTCGTCCCGAATGCTGATCGGGTGTTCAGCGAATCACCCCCGAATCACCCCCGAATCACGCAGCCGATTACAGACCGGCGACGCGCTTGGTCAGCCTCGACAACTTGCGCGATGCCGTGTTCTTGTGGAGCACGCCGCGTGCAACGCCGCGCGCCAGTTCGGGCTGGGCTTCGCTCAGAGCGGCGGTAGCAGCCGCCTTGTCGCCGCCGGCAATCGCACTCTCCACCTTCTTCACGAAGGTGCGGATGCGGCTGACGCGCGCGGTGTTGATGTCGGCGCGGCGGTTGTTGCGGCGGATGCGTTTTTTGGCTTGCGGCGTATTGGCCATGTCTGTCCTGGTCTGTTGCTGATAGGCGGAGGGGCCCGCCGGAAAGCGCGGCCCTTAGCTTTGCGCCCGATTCGCGTCAACCTTCCTCATTTCTGACACTTCGGGCACCAGAAGGTGCTGCGCCCGCCTTGTACCGTTCGCCGGACCACACCGCCGCAGCCGCAAGCCTCGCCCTCGCGGCCATAGACGCGCCAGCTTGCGGCGAAATAGCCGAGTTCGCCATTGGGCTGGGCATAGTCGCGAATGGTCGATCCGCCAGCCTCTATCGATTCGGTCAGCACCGCCTTGATGGCGGGGACCAGCCGGCCGATGGCGGCGCGCTTGATCGAGCCCGCTTCGCTGTCGGGGCGGATGCGCGCGCGGTGGAGTGCTTCGCAGACATAGATATTGCCCAGCCCGGCGACGATCCGCTGGTCGAGCAGCAGCGGCTTCACGGGGGCGATTCGCCCCGCAAAGGCCCGGACAAGATGGCCGGGAGTCAAATCGTCGCCCAAGGGTTCCGGGCCCAGCGCCGCGAATGGGCCGAAGCTGTCGAGCACAAGTGTATCGACCAGATCGACCGAGCCGAACCGCCGCGCATCGTTGAGCGCCAGGACATGGCCCGATCCGGTTTCCAGCACGAGGTGATCGTGCTTGTCGGCGCAGTCGGGCTCGATCCGCCAGCGGCCCGACATGCCGAGATGGAACACCATGGTCTGGTCGCGGTCGGTATGGATCAGGCCGTATTTGGCGCGGCGCCCCAGTGACGTCACCCTCGCACCAGTGAGCGACTGGACCAGTTCGGGCGGAAATGGGCGGCGCAGGTCGGGCCGGTTGACCGAAACGCGGGCGATGCGTTCGCCTTCGAGATAGCGGGCAAGGCCCCGCACGGTTGTTTCGACTTCCGGTAATTCAGGCATCGGACACACTGCTAACAGCCTTTGCCCCCGGCCGAAACTCCCCTAAGGGCCGCGCATATGAGCGAACAGGTTTCCTTCGGCTACGAACAGGTCACTCCCGAGGAAAAGACCCGCCGGGTGGGCGCGGTGTTTTCCAGCGTGGCCAGCAAGTACGATGTGATGAACGACGCCATGTCGGGCGGCCTGCACCGGCTGTGGAAGGATCGCTTCGTGCGCCGGGTGAAACCCCGGCCCGGCGAGGCGATCCTCGACATGGCCGGCGGCACGGGCGACATCGCCTTCCGGCTTGCCGAGGCCGGGGCGGAAGTGACAGTGTCCGACATCAACCAGGACATGCTCGATGCCGGGATCGAACGGGCCATGGACCGGGGCATAGACGGCCTTGTCTGGTCGCGGCAGAATGCCGAGGAGCTGAGCTTTCCCGACCGCATGTTCGATGCCTATACGATTGCTTTCGGCATCCGCAACGTCACTCATATCGACAGGGCGCTGGCCGAGGCCTTTCGCGTGCTCCGGCACGGCGGGCGCTTCTATTGCCTCGAATTCTCTACCACCGAATGGCCGGGCTTCGGCGAAGTCTACGATCTCTATTCGCACAAGGTCGTGCCCAAGCTGGGCAAGGCGATTGCCGGCGACGAGGAAAGCTATCGCTACCTCATCGAGTCGATCCGCCGCTTCCCCAAGATGCGCGAGTTCGAGGCGATGATCCGCCAGGCGGGCTTCGCCAACACCCGGGTCGAGCCAATTCTCGGCGGGCTGGTGGCGATACATTCGGGGTGGAAGGTGTGATCAAGCCGCCGCCAGTTCCCCTCCCGCTTGCGGGAGGGGCCAGGGGTGGGCGCGAACCTCTCAGGCGCGCGCTATGGGCAGGTGCTGTAGGGCCCACCCCGCTGCGACTAGCTTCGCTGCGCTCAGCAAGTCTCGCTGCCCCTCCCGCAAGCGGGAGGGATGGGTGACCCGTCCCGCCACCCACATCCTGCGCCTGCTCGGTTGGGGGCGCACGCTGGCCCGGCACGGGGCGCTGCGGATCATCGAAGATGGCTACAACACGCCTGCGCCGGTGAAGCGGCTGTGCCGCCTTGCCCGGTTCGGCACATTCCAGCCGCGCGAGCCCGACTATTCGCGGGCCTTTCAGGCCATCGGCCCGGCGGCGATCAAGCTGGGGCAGGCGCTGGCGACGCGGCCGGATCTGGTCGGCGTCGATGCCGCCCGCAATCTGCTCATGCTGCAGGACAGCCTGCCGCCTGTGCGCTTCGAGGCAATCGCCCGCGAAATCGAGGGCAGCTTCGGGCAACCGATCAGCGTGCTGTTTGATAGCTTCGAGCTGGAACCGGTCGGCTCGGCATCCATCGCCCAGGTCCACCGCGCCGTGACCGCCGAGGGGCGCAAGGTTGCCGTCAAGGTGCTGCGCCCCGGCGTGCGCGATAAGCTGGCCCGCGATATCGAGACCTACGAATGGGCCGCCGCCCATGTCGAGGCGCTGGGCGGCGAACTGGCGCGGCTGCGCCCGCGCGCGGTGATCGCCAATTTCCGCCGCTGGACTGCCCGCGAGCTGGACCTGCGACGCGAGGCGGCTTCGGCTTCGGAACTTGCCGAGGCGATGAAAGGCTTCGAGCTGTTCCGCGTGCCGGCAGTCGACTGGGACCGCACCAATGGCTCGGTGCTGACCATCGACTGGATCGAGGGCATCAAGATTTCCGACCGTGAGGCTCTGGAAGCGGCGGGGCACGACTTGCCGGCCCTGGCCCGCCGGCTGGTCCTTGGCTTCCTGACCCAGGCCATCAGCGCCGGCTATTTCCATGCCGACATGCACCAGGGCAACCTGTTCGTCGAAAGCGACGGCACGATCGCCGCCATCGATTTCGGCATCATGGGCCGGATCGACCGGCGCGCGCGGCAGTGGCTCGCCGAAATCCTCTATGGCCTGACCACCGGCAATTACCGCCGGGTCGCCGAAATCCATTTCGAAGCGCAATATGTCCCCGCTCATCACAACGTTGAGGAATTCGCCACGGCCCTGCGCGCTGTGGGTGAGCCGATGCGCGGCAAGCCGGTAAGCGAATTGTCGGTCGGCCAGATGCTCGATGGCCTCTTCGCCATCACCCGCGATTTCGACATGCAGACCCAGCCGCACTTGCTGCTGCTGCAAAAGACCATGGTCATGGTCGAGGGCCTCGCCACTCAGCTCGATCCGGGCATCAACATGTGGGATGTCGCCGGGCCATTCGTCAAAGAATGGATCCGCGACGAGCTTGGCCCCGAAGCCGTAGTGGCCGACCGGCTGCGGAGCGATGTCGGGACTTTGCTGCGCCTGCCTGACCTTGTTCGCCGTATCGAAGAGAGATTTCCACCGAAGGGTGGCGCTCCGGAGCAGGCGCCGCTTCCCGAAGTCCCGCTGATTTGGCAACAACGTGAGAAAGGGCGCGGCTGGATCGGTTATGTCTTCGCCGTGCTTGCAGGCGGGGGACTGACATGGCTGGCGATGCATCAGGGGTGGCTGGGATAGAACCGGACTCGGCCTGGGACCGGTACGCCCATTGGCAGCGCAACCCCGCACGGCTGCTGCTGCTGGCCATGGTGCTGATTCTGATCGCCGCGGCGCTGGTGCCGATCAATGCCGGACCATCGACGATCAAGACCCGCAATTTCGTCGAAGTGATGGTCAATTCGGGCAATGCGCCGGAAAAGAAGCGCGACGAGGATCTCGCGCTCTACGACCGTGCGATCGAGCGCATTGCCCGCGGCGAAAACTATTACGACTTCATTGTCGAGGAGCATCGCAAGGCCAATTATCCGGTTCGGCCGGGACTGGCAGTGCGCCTGCCGACGCTGGCCTATGTCGAGGCATGGATCGGCCTGCCCGGCCAGTTTGCGGCGGCGATTGCGCTGATGCTGGCGACGATCTGGGCCTGGTGGCGCAGGCTCGGAACCGAACCCGGCGGCAAGCGTTATCAGGCGATCGGCACGGCTTTGATATTCGTCGGCACTTCGCTGGGGCTCAATCGCTATTTCTTTGTGCTGCATGAGCTTTGGGCAGGCATGCTGCTGGCGCTGGCATTCGGGCTGCACCGGCCGGGCAAATGGGGCTGGTCGCTGGCGGCAGCGGCGCTTGCGCTGGCCATTCGCGAACATTCGCTGCCGTTCGTCCTGCTGATGGCGGCCATGGCCTTCTGGCGCCGCGACTGGAAGGAAGGCGCCGCCTGGTCGGGACTGGCGGCAGTATTCCTCGCAGGGCTGGCATGGCACCTCGGCATGGTTTCGGCGCAGACTCTGCCCAGCGATCCGCTGTCGCCAAGCTGGCTGACCTTCCGCGGGCTGAGCGGCTGGCTCTCCAACGTCGTCCTGTCCAGCAATGTCCGCTTCCTGCCGCACTGGCTGGCGGGACCGGCCGTGATCCTGATGGTGTTCGGCTGGTCGGGCTGGAAGACCGCCGCCGGCGAGTTCGGCACGCTGCTGTTCCTCGGCTATGGCTTGCTGTTCATGATCGCCGGACGGGGCGACAATTTCTATTGGGGTGCGGCCATCGCCCCGGCCATGTTCCTGGGCCTGGCCTTTGCGCCCGCGTCGGCAAATTCGCTTTTGCGCGCGGCAAGAGGCGCGGTAAGGGCGAATTAACCGTAACTGGGGCAATAGCAGCGCCGCATGACAGCACCGCGCATACTTCTGATCGTGGGCGGCGGCATTGCCGCCTACAAGTCCTGCGAACTCGTCCGCCTGATCCGCAAGGGCGGCGGCGAAGTCACTTGCGTGCTTACCGAGGGCGGTTCGAAATTCGTCACGGCCATGGCGCTGGCGGCGCTCAGCGAAAACGAAGTGCACACCACGCTGTGGGATCTCAAGAACGAAGCCGAAATGGGCCATATCCAGCTCAGCCGCGAGGCCGATCTGGTCGTGGTCTGCCCTGCCACCGCGAACATGCTGGCCAAGATGGCCGCCGGCATCGCCGACGATCTCGCCACCACGCTGTTGCTGGCGACCGACAAGCCGGTGCTGGCGGTCCCGGCGATGAACGTGAAGATGTGGCAGCACGCATCGACCGTGGTCAATGTCGAAGCGCTGCGTGCGGCCGGCGTCGATGTCATGGAGCCCGACGAAGGCGCCATGGCCTGCGGCGAATTCGGGCCGGGACGCCTGCCCGAACCGGTCGTTGTCTGGCGCCGCATCGCGGCCCTGCTGAATATCGATCCGGGCGAAGACCTGCCGCCGTCGCCCGTCTGGCAGGCGGACGAGGACTACGGGGAATCGGAAGATACCGGCATTGGCGGCCTTTCCGCCTCGCTGGTTATCCGCAAGCCTCCTGGCGAGCCGCTCGACGGGGAAGTACCGGATGCTGACTTGGCGGCCGAGGCGCTGCTTCCCGAAGGCTATGTCGAGGAAGAGCCCCCGCCGCTCGAACTGGGCGGACCGATCCTGGCCAAGAAGGGCCGGGCCAAGAGCGCCCCGCCGACCGATCCCGACGCCATCAACCATCTGGTCGCGCCCGAGCGGCAGTCTGCACCCGAACCCATGGCAGGCGACGCGCCTTCGGCCTTCGCCGTCGCGGCCGATCCCTATCCCGGCCTGCCCTTCGCCGATGTGCCGATGGAAGAACGTCCGTTGTTCGGCAAGCATGTGCTGGTCACGGCCGGGCCGACGCACGAGCCGATCGATCCGGTGCGCTACATCGCCAATCGCTCTTCGGGCAAGCAGGGCTTCGCCATTGCCGCACATGCCGCCGCGGCGGGCGCGCAGGTTACACTGGTTGCGGGCCCGGTGAACCTGCCGACGCCGGCGGGGGTCGAGCGAGTGGATGTCGAGACCGCGCGTGAAATGGCCGATGCGGTGAAAAAGGCGCTGCCCGCCGATGCCGCGGTGATGGTCGCAGCCGTCGCCGACTGGCGGGCCAAGGATGTCGCTCACGAAAAGATCAAGAAGCGTGGTTCGGCCCCGCCGGCGCTGCTCTTGACCGAAAACCCCGATATCCTCGCCACCACGGCCTCCGGGCGCACCAGGCCCAAGCTGCTGATCGGTTTTGCGGCAGAGACCGAAAATGTCATCGCCAACGCCAAGGAAAAGCGCAAGCGCAAGGCAGTGGACTGGATAATCGCCAACGACGTCTCTGGCGAGGTCATGGGTGGCGACGAAAATACGGTTCACATCGTCACCCAGGACAGCGTCGAGGACCTCAAGAAGCTGCCAAAGGGCGATGTCGCAAAGGTGCTCGTGGAAAGGATTGCCAGTGCACTCGCAAAGTAACATTCCCGTCGCGGTAAAGCGCCTGCCGCATGGCCACGGGCTGGATTTGCCGGCCTATGCGACCGAGGGCGCCGCCGGGATGGATGTGGTCTCCGCTGAAACGCTGACGCTGGCCCCCGGCGCGCGCCATGCCGTGGCGACGGGGCTGGCGCTGGCGATTCCGCCGGGCTTCGAGATCCAGGTGCGGCCGCGCTCTGGCCTGGCCCTGAAGCATGGCATTACTGTGCCCAACACGCCGGGCACCATCGATTCCGACTATCGCGGCGAACTGAAGGTGATCCTGATCAACCACGGCCAGGATTCGTTCCAGATCCGCCGCGGCGACCGGGTGGCGCAATTGGTTCTTGCTCCGGTGACGCAGGCCTCGTGGCTCGAAGTCGATGAACTGGACGACACGGCGCGCGGTGCGGGCGGATTCGGCTCGACCGGCGGGGTGGTGTCGCTGGGCAACTGAAGTCCGTCCCGCGAAGTCGCGGGCCGACGCTATTCAGATTTACTTGATTCAGATTTACTTGTTGCTGGCCTGCCGCTTTTCCGGCGCGACGGTGATGCGCACGGTCTCGCCCGAATTGCCCGGGAAACCGGTGAACATCGCTTCTACCAGGTTGGGCACCAGGTATTGCAGCCGGTTCGAAGTGGAGACTGCCTCGGCCTTGCCTTCGAACAGGCGGGCATTGTCGGCGCGCCGATCGATCTTCAGTTCGATACCGCTGGTATAGACCGTGTAGCTGTCGAAATCGTTGTCGAACCAGGGATCGTACCAGCCATAGCCCCATACGCCACGCCCATAGTATCCGCGCCGGCCGCCCCAATAGCCGAGCCGGCCATAGCCGTGCCAAGGGCCCCAGAAGGGATCGTAGCGGTAACCGGTCGAGCGCACCCGCTCGCGGCCTTTATCGACGCCATAGTCGAAACGCACCAGCAGGCTGGCCTGTTCGGGGCTGGAAGGTGTGTAGCCCTGACGCGCCATCTGGTCCGCAACCAGCTGGGCATATTGGGAAAACTCGATGCCGCCGGCCATGGCAGGATCGTCGGCGACGACCGCGAAAGTCTGACCGGCAGGGGCCGGAAGCTGCGACTGAAAGCGCGAGACATTGGCGTTGAAATTCTGGGCGCAGGCCGACAGCGCGAGGGCCGCGGGAAGCGCCAGCAAGGCGAATAGCGAACGGATGGTGAATTTCATGATCTCGATCCCAAAGGCTTCCAGATGCCGGTCCGGGCCGGCATGCGGCTGTTCACGGCCTTGTAGGCTATCGTGCAGGCGCTGAACAGCGGTTGAATGGTGTGCCGGTGCGGGACAAGGCTAGCCTCGCACCAGCCCCAGTGCATTGTAAGCCGCATCAAGCGTCGGCACGGCCAGAGCCCGCGCCTTTTCCGCGCCGGTTCTCAGAATCGCGTCCAGCGCCGTGCGATCCTGCCGCAGCTCGACGAATCGCGCGTTGATCGGCGCCAGCTTGTCCGCCAGCAATTCGCCCAGCGCGGGTTTGAACTTGCCGAAGCCCTCGCCGCCGAACTGGCCCAGCACCGCTTCGACGCTGCCCCCCGCCATGGCCGCATAGATCCCCACCAGGTTCGCCGCTTCGGGCCGGCCTTCCAGCCCCGCCTTGTCGGTGGGCAGCGGCTCAGGATCGGTCTTGGCCTTGCGCACTTTCTGCATGATCGCATCGGCATCGTCGGTCAGGTTGATGCGGCTCATGTCGGAGGGATCGCTCTTGCTCATCTTCGCCGATCCGTCTCGCAGGCTCATGATGCGGGCGGCTTCTGGCGGGATGATCGGATCGGGCAGAGTGAAAACCGGCGCGTCCTCGGCGCAGAAGTCGTTGTTGAACTTCTGCGCGATGTCGCGGGCCAGTTCGAGGTGCTGCTTCTGGTCCTCGCCGACCGGCACATGCGTCGCCTGATAGAGGAGGACGTCGGCGGCCTGGAGCACCGGATAGGTGAACAGGGCGACGCTGGCGCCCTCGCGGTTCTTGCCGGCCTTGTCCTTCCACTGGGTCATGCGGTTGAGCCAGCCCATGCGGGCGGTGCCATTGAGCAGCCATTGCAGTTCGGCGTGCTGGGGAACCTGCGCCTGGTTGAACAACACGGCCTTGTCCGGATCGACGCCGCAGGCGACCAGCGCGGCGACCATTTCGCGGGTATTGGCCGACAATTCCGCCGGAACATGCGGCTGGCTGATGGCGTGCAGGTCGGCGAGGAAGAACAGGCATTGCCCGCCGCCTGCCGCCACTTCCTCCTGCATGCGCACCCAATTGCGGATCGCGCCAAGATAATTGCCGAGGTGGAGATTGCCGGTGGGCTGGATGCCGGAAACTACGCGCATGGGAATGGCCTCTTGGGAAGTATGGTTACAAGCGATGGCTGCCCGATAGTGCGGGCAGGGAGAAATCGGGTCAGCCGAGTCCAAGCCATCGCCAGGCCGCCCGGCCGCGCACCGAAAAGCGGCGCGGCGCAGTGTTCGCAAAGGGCGGGGTCCGATCCATGGCGCCAGCCATTAGCACAACCGGCCCGCCGGGAAAGCCTGTTTCAGCGTTCAACGCGGCCTAGTCGGCAAGGTTGACGGGTTCCGGGGCGGCCTTGGCGCGGCGGCGCAGCTGGGAGAGCAGATCCTTGTCGAGCGCGCCGGCAAGCCAAGCCACGCCGAAGAAGACGACCAGGCCAAGCGCCAAAAGCGCCGACAACGACCAGACGCGGTCCAGCACCGGCCCGCCGTAACGGCTGGCCAGCATCGGCATTGCCCACCACAGCGCCGCCGTCATCGCGGCAGTCGCCACCAGCTGGCGCGCGATGCGCCCTGCCAGTTTTGCCGTGAAATGGAACCAGCCGCGCGCATGCAGGATCGAATAGAGCAGCAGGCAATTGAGGCTGGCAGAGGCCGCTGTCGCCGCCGCGAGGCCGACAATGCCGTAGCGCCCGATGACGGCGAGGTTGACCCCGACATTGAAAATCAGCGAGATCAGCGCGGTCCAGACCGGCGTGCGGGTATCTTCGCGCGCGAAGAAGCCGGGATTGAGGATCTTGACGATCACATAGGCGGGAAGCCCCGCGACCAGCGCGACGACGATCTGCGCCATCAGCGCGCCGTCCTCGGGCTTGAACTTGCCGCCGACGAAAAAGGCCGTGCAGAAGGCCGGCGCGCAGACGGCGAGCGCGGCGGCCGCGGGCAGGGTCAGCAGCGTCGCCATTTCGAAGGCATTGGCTTGCAAGCGCTGGGCTTCTTTCGCGTCCCCCAGATGGATGTGGCGCGAGAGCATCGGCAGGATCGCGGTGCCCAGCGCAATGCCGACAATGCCCAGCGGCATCTGGTTGAGCCGGTCGGCCATCTTGAGCAGGGTGAGCGAGCCTTGCGGCAGGCTTGTGGCGAAGAAGGTGTCGACCAGCTGGCTGATCTGGTAGATTCCCGCGCCGAAGGTGGCAGGCAGGATCAAGAGGCCGAGCTTTTTCACTTCGGGCGTGAATTTCGGCATCGAGACCTTAAGCCGCACCCCGGCACGGCGGGTTTCCCAGGCGAGATAGAGGAATTGGGCGAGGCCGGAAAACGAGACCGCGGCGGCCAGGCAATAACCGACAATATAATCGTCGCCGCTGCTGCCGCGCAGGTGGTGGCCGAGCAGAATGCCCGATATCAGGAACAGGTTGAGCAGTACCGGGGCCAGCGCGCCGGGGCCGAAGCGCGAGCGGGCATTGAGCAGGCCCGACAGCATGGCGACCAGGCTGATGAAGAAGAGATAGGGGAACGTCACCCGGCTGAGCAGCACCGACAGCTCGAACTTGCCCGGCACATTGGCGTATTCGTGCGCCAGCAGCCAGACGATGCCCGGCATGGCGACCATGCACAGCGCGCTGAAGGCCAGCAGCACCCAAAGGAACACCGAAAGCACGTCGCCGGCGAATTTCTGCGCTTCCTCCTCGCTGCCGCCTTCGCCCTCGTGCCCATAGAGCGCGCGCGAATACATGGGCACGAAGGCCACACTGAAAGCGCCCTCGGCTATGAGACGGCGGAAGGTGTTGGGGAGCGTGAAGGCCAGCTGGTAAGCATCG
>JBFWSE010000098.1:0-13210 GCA_050248535.1 Novosphingobium sp. | reverse complement strand
CGCCAAGGGCCTGGAATTCGACAATCTGTTCCTGGTCGGCTGGGAGGAAGGCGTGTTCCCCTCGCAGCGCGCGCTCGACGAAGGCGGGGTCAAGAGCCTCGAGGAAGAGCGCCGCCTCGCCTATGTCGCGATCACCCGGGCGCGGCGGCGCTGCACCATCCTGCATGCCGCCAACCGGCGGATTTACGGGCAATGGACCAGCTCGATCCCCAGCCGCTTCATTGCCGAGCTGCCTGCCGCGCATGTCGAGCAGGAAACGACGCTCTCGGGCGGGGCATCGATGTGGAAAGCCCAGTGGAGCGAGCGCGACGATCCCTTCGCCCATGTCGCGCGCGACCGGCCCGAGCGGGCCCAGTCGCGCGGGCCGGGCTGGCAGCGCGCGGCATCGCAGAGCTTCGATCCGGCGCCCAAGAGGCTTGCCGAACCGTCACGCAGCGCGGCAAGTTTTGCCGCCAAGCCGAGGAACGACATCCAGGTGGGCGCACGGGTATTCCACGAGAAGTTCGGCTATGGCGTGGTATCCGCTCAGGAAGGCAACAAGCTCGAAATCGATTTTGAGACAGCGGGCGCCAAGCGGGTGATCGACAGCTTCGTCAGGCCGGCCTGAAAATTCAGGCGGCGGCGGTGGCTTGTCTGGGGCCGGGCAGCCACTTCGATGACAGCACCAGCAGCGCGGCGAACAGGCTGACCACCGCGAATGCCGTGAACATCACCTGATAGCTGCCTGTGCGATCGTAAATCTCGCCGCCGACGCGCACCATGACAGCACTGCACAAGGCCATGGCCAGCGCCGCCGCGCCCTGCGCGGTGCCGAACGATGCAGCGCCGACCCGGTCGGCAAGCAAGGCGCCGAACACCGGCGTGATCGCCGCCGCGCACAACCCCTGAAGTGCAGCGCAGAACAGAAGCACGGGAAAGGAGTGGCCAACCAGCAACAGGGCGCAGGCAAAACACTGGAACAGGAAAATCGCCACCAGCGTCAGCACCCGGTCGATGCGGTCGCCGATCCAGGCCAGCACCAGCTTGCCCAGCAGCGACATGGCGCCGAGCACCATCAGTAGCGTGGAAGACGCCTCGACCGAAATGCCGCTTTCCTGCGCCAGTGGCACGATGGATATCGCCACAGTCTGCAAGACCGACAGAGCCAGCGCGACACTGAGGGAAAGCACCCAGAAAATCGGCATCGCCAAAATCGCCCCGATTTTCAGCGGCTTTGCATCGGAAAGCGGCGGTGTGGCGACGGGCGGCTGACCTGCCGCGCGCGCGGGAACCGGCTCGATCTCGTCTGGCGCAGGCCGGTCGCGCATCAGTGGCACGAGCACGAGGAAAATCACGGCGAAGACAGCCCCCAGCACCATCAGGCAAGTCCGCCAGCCCAGGCTCTTGATCAGCAGGCCGATGGTCGGCGCCATCACGACAGTGCCCAGCGACATGCCCACCATGGCCAGCGCCATGGCCCGGCCGCGCTGTGCGACAAACCAGCGCGCCAGCACTGTGGTTGCAGCCAGATGGCCGACGCAGGCGATGCCGAGCGGCAAGGGAACGGCAAGGGCAAAAGCGCTCAGCCAGACATTGTGCGACAGGCCGAGTATCGCGAAACTGGCGCAGAACAGCAGCGCCCCCGCCACCATGATTCGCCGCACCGGATAGACATCGAGCATCCGCCCGACGATCGGCGAAAACAGCGCCATGCCGGCGCTGATCAGGATAATGCCGGTATTGGCGTTGGCGCGCGACAGGCCAAGATCCTTGCTGGCCTCGACCACATACATGCCGAAAGTGTTCATCGTCGCGCCGACGGTGAGCATCTGCAGCACCAGCGCGATCGCAACGATCCACCAGCCGTAATAGATTTTCATGCGCCACTCCCAGCGGCGCATTCGATGCGCCTGTTGTCTATTCGGCGAACACGCGTTCGTATATGTGATCGACCTGTTTGAAGTGATAGGCAAGGTCGAACTTCTCTTCAAGCTGGGCTGGTGTCAGCGCGGCGGAGACTTCCGGATCGGCCTTGAGCAGTTCGAGCAGCGACAGCTGACCGTCGCTTTCCCACACTTTCATCGCGTTTTTCTGGACGAGGCGATAGGAATCGTCACGCGACAGGCCGGCCTGGGTCAGCGCCAGCAGCACCCGCTGCGAATGGACCAGACCGCCCATGCGATCGAGGTTCTTCTGCATGCGTTCGGGATAGACCAGCAGCTTGTCGATCACGCCGGTCAGCCGCGCCAGAGCGAAATCGAGCGTGATGGTCGCATCCGGCCCTATGAAGCGTTCGACCGAGGAGTGCGAGATATCGCGCTCGTGCCACAGCGCGACGTTTTCCAGCGCCGGGGTGACGGCGGAGCGCACGACGCGCGCAAGGCCGGTCAGGTTCTCGGTCAGCACCGGATTGCGCTTGTGCGGCATGGCCGACGAGCCCTTCTGCCCGGGCGAGAAATACTCCTCGGCCTCAAGCACTTCGGTGCGCTGCAAATGACGCACTTCGATGGCGAGGCGCTCGATCGAGCTGGCGATCACGCCCAGCGTCGCGAAGAACATGGCATGCCGGTCGCGCGGGATGACCTGGGTGGAAACCGGCTCGACCGCAAGGCCCAGCTTGCCCGCGACATAAGCCTCGACCGAAGGATCGATATTGGCGAAGGTTCCGACAGCCCCCGAAATCGCACAAGTCGCGACTTCCGCCCGCGCCGCCGCCAGCCGCGCCTTGCAGCGGGAAAACTCGGCGTAGGCCTCGGCCATTTTCAGCCCGAAGGTCACCGGCTCGGCATGAATGCCGTGGCTGCGGCCGATGCACGGAGTGTACTTGTGTTCATCGGCGCGGCGCTTCAGCGCGGCGAGCACGGCGTCGAGGTCTTCCAGCAGTATGTCCGATGCCTGCGCCAGTTGTACCGCAAGGCAGGTGTCGAGCACGTCCGAGCTGGTCATGCCCTGATGCATGAACCGCGCCTCGGGGCCGACTTGCTGGGCCACCCAGTCGAGAAAGGCGATGACGTCGTGCTTGGTCACTGCCTCGATCGCGTCGATCGCCGCGACATCGATGGCAGGCTGCGTGTTCCACCAGTCCCACAGCGCCTTGCCCGCGCTGGCGGGCACGACGCCCAGTTCGCCCAGCCTGTCGGTGGCATGCGCCTCGATCTCGAACCAGATGCGATAGCGCGATTCGGCTTCCCAGATCGCGGTCATGGCGGGGCGGGCGTAGCGGGGGACCATGGGAGACTCCGGTTGGGAACAATGACGCAGCCGCTAGGGGTCGGTCCGTCGGAAGGCAAGGGGGCGGAGGCCTAGGTCGGCATAACCACACGCTCGTTGTGTTCCTTGGCCCAGGGGGCGGTGCGTTCGGACAGGTCCTGGTAGCTCGGCGGCAGGTCCTCGACTGCCGCATAGACCGCGGCGAAGCGGCCGAAGCCGGTGCAGAAGGCGCATAGCAGGCTGATCTCGACGATCTCTTCCTCGGTAAAGTGCTGCCGCAGCCCGTCGACGAAGGCATCGTCGATGGCGAGGTGGTTGGTGGCGAAGTGATCGGCGAAGCGCAGCGCGGCTTTCTCGGCCTCGGTGAGATCGGGCGCTTCGTAGGGCTGTTCGAGCGAGCAGACCAGGTCTTCGGTGAGACCGTCCTTGAGCGCCGGTTCGAAGCGCATGGCCATGCAGGAGCGGCACTGGTTGTGAAAGGCGATCCGCAGACGCATCATTTCGAGCAGCCGGCGGCGCAGGGTGAAGCCGGCCCAGAATTCGGGCTCGAAATTGAAGAACGCCTTGGCCAGCCGCGGGGCCTGGACATAGACGCCGAGGATCTTGCGCTGGGTTTCGGACATCGGCGCGGTATCGATCTGGGTCATCGCGCGCAGCTCCGGGTCCCACTGGTCCAGCGGCAGCGATTTGAGGCGGGTCATGGCAGTCTCTCCTTCAGGTGTGTTTTGGTTTGTTGCATCTGGCGGGTGTGCAGGCGGATCGGACTTGTCATTCCAGCATGCCTCCTCGATCTGGTCGCTCCACTAAATCGCACTTGCCGGCCCGAGTCGTTTCGGTGAGGCTATCTGGAAGGCCCTGCAATGTCAGCCGAAGAACGCCGCCGCATGGCCCCCGCGACCCAGCGCAACCGCGAGCCGATCCTCGCAGTGCTGCGCGACGTGCTGCCGGAGCGCGGAATTGTGCTCGAAGTGGCGAGCGGAACCGGCGAACATGCCGTCCATTTCGCCCGCGCCTTGCCCGAGCTGGCGTGGCAGCCGAGCGATCCGTCGCCCGATGCGCGCGAATCGATTACCGCCTGGGCCGAGGCAGAGGGCCTCGGCAACCTCCTGCCGCCGCTCGGACTCGACGCAGCGAGCGCGGGCTGGCCCGTCGCGGCGGCCGATGCGATTGTCTGCATTAACATGGTCCACATCAGCCCCTGGGAGGCCACCGAAGGCCTGCTGCGCGGCGCGGGGTACCTGCTGCCACCAGGTGCGCCGCTCTATCTCTATGGGCCTTACAGGCGATCGGGGCGGGAGCTGGAGCCGAGCAACGCGGCTTTCGACGCCGATCTCAGGCGGCGCGATCCGGCCTGGGGACTGCGGCTGGTCGAGGATGTCGTCGAATGTGCCGAAGGGAACGGGCTGAAGCTGGAGCGCATTGTCGAAATGCCGGCGAACAATCTCTCGCTGGTGTTCCGCAAGGCGTGACCGCCGCCTATTCGCGCTCGATCGCCGCCATCTGTTCGTCGGACAGGCCGAAGTGGTGGCCTATCTCGTGGACGATGACGTGTTCCACCAGATCTTCCAGCCGCATGGCCCGCGCCCGCCATTCTTCGAGCAGCGGCCGGCGGAACAGGGTGATGACCGGCGGCAGGTCGCCCGATTGCCAGATCGAGCGGTCTCCCCAGGGCTGGCCGTGATAGAGGCCGCTGAGTTCCCAGGGGTCGGACAGGCCGACTGCCTTCAGCTGTTCGTCTGTGGCAAAGTCCTCGACCTGGAAGATGACCCCGTCGAGATAGGCACGAAACTGTTCGGGCAGCCGCCGCACGGCATCGCGCGCCATCCACTCGATGTCATGGGCCGCAGGCAGGTGCATCGCGCTCATGGCTGGAACGTGGGAACTGGATGGCCCCGCCGCAAGGGCAAATCAGCCCGGCCAGTCAAAGGTTAGCGCCGTCTCGCCCGTCTCCTCGCCATCGGGGGAGAAGCGGCGCTCGATAATGGCGCCGGCGCCCTGGCGGGACACCGCAACAACCGTGCTGCTGCGGGTGCCGTACATCGCATTGCGGATGAAGACGCCGGAAAAGGCCGGTTCGGGGCCATCGCCTTCGTAGTCTTCCTCGGGAAACGGGGCTTCGTTCCTGAGCGCGGTGAACAAGGGGGATAAATCGCGCGCATCGTGCGCCAGCCAGCCGGCCAGGTCCGCGCACAGCCGTCGCGCCTTGGGCCAGGGAAGGGCGAAGGCGCCGTTGGACAGGCCATGGATGCCCGGGGCGAGAATATGCTCTTCAGGTCCCGGGTAATTCGACAGGATGCGGGCCCGATCCGCGTCGGCCAGCAGCAGGTTGAACGGGTTCATCGTGCTGCCTTGCGCAACCTCGGCACGCTCCAGCCAGTCGGTCACCAGCGCCCCGCGCGAGGCCAGTTCGGGCCTGGGATAACCGGGCACGCGGAAATTGGTGACAAGGGCAAAGCGCGCCTGTTCCGAAACGCCCAGCCAGGTGCCGCCGGCTCGCTTGTCCTGTCCCGCGATGATCCCGTTTTGCCAGCGGGCGAGCGGCGCGGTGGGGCGCTCGTGGTATTCGTCGCGGTTGGCCACGGCGACGTAAAGCCAGTCCGGGTGCGCCCGCCAGGCAATAGCGGCTACGCACATAATAATCCTCCTCCGAAGGGGGAGGGGGACCGCCGCCGAAGGCGGGGGTGGAGGGGCGCCCTCGGCCTGGCGCCCGCTTTCGGCGTAAGGTTCGCGGCCTGTGCCACTCCACCATGCTTCGCATGGTCCCCCTCTCCGTTCCGGAGAGGATTTGAGCCACGCGGCATCAGATCAAACCCTTCGCCTTGAGCGACACATGCCCCGAGCGCGACACGATGATGTGATCGTGAACCACGATACCCATCAGCCGTCCCGCCTCGGCAATGCGGTTGGTAATCTGGATGTCGGCGCGGCTCGGCTCGGCCAGGCCGGAGGGGTGATTGTGCACCAGGATCAGCGCCGCAGCGCCGAGATCGAGGCCCCTGCGGATCACTTCGCGCGGGTGGATCGCCGCCTCGTCGAGCGAGCCGTCGCCGACGTGCTCGTCGTGGATCAGCATGTTCTGGGCATTGAGATAGAGCACCCGCACGCGCTCGACCGTCAGGTGCGCCATGTCGATGGCGAGATAGTCAAGCAGCGCCTGCCAGCTGGCCAGCACTGGCCGCTGCGCCACTTCGGCCCGCGCCATGCGCCGGGCAGCGAGCGAAACGATCCTGAGCGATGCGGCGCTGGTTTCGCCCATGCCGGGGTGTTTGGCGAGCGCGCTGGGATCGGCATTGAGCACGCCCGCCAGGCCGCCGAAGCGCTGGATAAGGCTCCTCGCCAGCGGCTTGACGTCGCGGCGCGGAATCGCGGTCATCAGCAGGTATTCGACAACTTCGTGATCGGCCAGCGCCTCGGCCCCGCCATCGAGCAGCCGCTTGCGCAACCGTGCGCGGTGGCCGGACGGGTCATGGCCGGTCTGGGACGGTTCGCCGTCAGCCACCCGGAGCCTTTCCGGCTGCGCGCGTTTTGGCCAAACGCGCCTGCTGGCGGACATAATGCCACAACTGGATCGCCTGCTCGCGGCTGAGCTGGTCATAGCGCGGCATGCCTTTCTCGAGCAGCGCTCCGCCCTTGACCACTTGCAGAAAGGCATCCTGATCGAGCGCCAGCGCGCTTTCGCGCAGGTCTGGCCCCGGCGCGCCCGAACTGATCGCATCGCGCCCGTGGCACAGTGCGCAGGCCATCCACATGTCATAACCGGCCTTGGCCTGAACGGCGTCGATCTGGATCGAGGGGTTGTCCTGCGCGTCCACTGTCAGCGTCGGGCGCGCTCCGGGCGGCAGTTTGGCCGTGCCGTCGAGCGCGAAGACCAGCAGGCGGCGCGGATTGGCGCCGTATTTCCAGCCGACATTCATCACGTCGCTGCCCACGGCCGACGACCCGCCCCAGCCGACCAGCAGGGCAATGTATTGCTTGCCGTCGATCGCATAGCTCATCGGTGAGGAAATGATGCCGAGGCCCGCATCGAAGGTCCACAGCTGCTTGCCACTGGCAGCGTCATAGGCGCTGAAAGTTCCGTCCGCGATTCCCTGGAACACCAGATTGCCCGCCGTCGAAAGCACGCCGCCGTTGTACATGGTCTGGTGCGGCACGATCCATGCCTGCTTCTGCGTCACCGGATCCCAGGCGAGCAGCGAGCCCTTGCCGTCGCGTTCGTCCTGCTTCTCCGAACCGATCCACACGCCGCCGACGAAGACCCCGCCCGGTATCGGTTCGCCCTGCGAATAGCGCACGCCGTTCTGCGTGACGGGAATGTAGATCAGGCCAGTCCGGGGCGACCAGCTTTGCGCCTGCCAGCTATGCGCACCCGCCGGGTTGGGCCAGATGGTGACATCGCCATTTTCATAGCGGATGTCCTTTTCCTCGGCGGGGCGGCCGGTCTTGAGATCGATGTGGCTGGCCCAGGTGACCTTGACGATCTTTTCGGCCGAGACGACTTTCCCGTCATTGCGGTCGATCGCATAGAGGAAGCCGTTCTTGGGCGCGTGCAGCAGGATCTTGCGCGGCTTGCCGTCGATCGGCAGCGTCACCAGCGTGATCTGCTGGGTGCTGTCGTAATCCCAGCTGTCGCGCGGGTTTTCCTGATAATGCCAGACATATTTGCCACTATCGGCTTCAAGCGCGACGATGCCGGCGGTGTAGAGATTGTCCCCCTGCTCCTGCCAGCGGGTCTTGGGATCGACCGGTGCGACATTGCCGGTGCCGACATAGACCCGGCCCAGTTCCTCGTCGAAAGTCATGTCGTCCCACGGGCCGCCGCCAGTGCCGGTCTTCCACCACTCGCCATTCCAGGTCTTGGCCGCGGCTTCCTGCGCGGGATCGCCCTTGTTCTCTTCGGGCGAGCCGGGAGTCACATAGAACCGCCAGACCTGCTTGCCTGTCGCCTGATCGTAGGCGGCGACAAAGCCGCGTTCGCCGAAGTCCGCACCGGCCTGGCCGATGATCACCTTGCCCCGGAACACCCGCGGCGCGCCGGTGATGAACTGGTGCGACTGCGGCGGCACGGTCTGGGTTTCCCAGACGAGCTTGCCGGTCGCCGCATCGAGCGCGAACAGCCGCCCGTCGAGCGAGGCAGCGAAAATCCGCCCGTCGGCAAAGGCCGCGCCGCGATTGGCCGCGAAATTCTGGGTCAGCATCCAGGGGTTACGCTTCCAGGTTTCGGGGTCGTATTTCCACAATTGCTGGCCAGTCTTGCCGTCGACGGCATAGACCTGCGCATGGGTGCCGGTGAAATAGAGCTTGCCGGCCACGGCAATCGGGGTCGCTTCCAGCGTGGTTTCGCCGGGCAGATCGAGCGAAAATGCGAGGCCCAGCCGCTTGACCGTATCGCGGTTGATCTGGTCGAGCCGGCTGAAAGCGGTTTCGGCCGCATCGCCATTGTGATTGGGCCAGTCCGCCTCGACGCCGACATTGCCCAGCGGGCCATCGTCGCGGCGGGTCTGGCAACCGGCCAGCGCCAGCACTGCCAGCAACGCTACACCCAGATTGCGAAGCCTGGTCATCCCATTCCCTCCCCGTTCAGCTTTCCCGAGGCATCTGCGCAACGGTTCGTCTCGCGCAGCATTGCCTTTAGCGCGGGCCGGGCGCAAGTGTGAGACGAATGGCCGAAGACACTGCCGAAGCCGGAGATTTCGAAAAAGTCGCGGCGCAGCCCCGCCGGCGCCGCTGGCGCCGGGTGCTCGGCGCGCTGGCCGTGCTACTATTTCTGGCACTGACCACTGCCTGGTGCAGCCGCGAGCGGATAGCCGAAAACATCATTTCCGGGCAGGTCGATCAGCTTGGTGTGCCAGCAGCATACAAAATCGAATCGATCGGCCTCGACCGGCAGGTAATCAGCAATGTCGTCATCGGCGATCCGCGGCATCCGGACATGACCATCGAACGAGTCGAGGCCCAGGTCGAAACCTGGTGGGGTGTGCCGGGCCTGGGCCGTATCACGCTGGTCAGGCCGCGGCTCTACGGCACATACCGGGACGGCAAGCTGTCGTTCGGCAAACTCGACAAGCTGCTGTTTGAGGGCCCCAGCAAGGAACCGTTTCGCCTCCCCGACTACGACATCCGCGTAATCGACGGGCGCGGCCTGATGGAAACGGACTATGGCCCAGTCGGCTTCAAGGCAGAAGGCGAAGGGGCCTTGCGCGGCGGATTTACCGGCATTGTCGCCGCCGTGGCGCCAAAGCTTGACATCGAAGGGTGCACCAGCGGGCAGACCTCGATCTTCGGGACAGTGAAGACAACCGGCGAAAAGCTGCGCTTCACCGGGCCCCTGCGCCTCGCTGGAATGACTTGCCCCGCCGCGCAGCTGCGGCTGGCCGCCTCGGGCATCGAAATCGATACTACGCTCGATCCCGCCTTCGATGGCGTCGAAGGCAAATTTTCGCTCGCCGCCGGCCAGCTTTCCTATGGTTCCGAGCGCGCGGCAAAGGCCAGCGGCGACGCGCAATTCACATTCCGCAAGCGTTCGCTGACTGCACGCTACGATCTGGGAGTGGATGGCTATCAGGGCTCGCAGGCACGAATGGCCTCGCTCGAAGCCAGCGGCGGGTTGCGCACCCAGAACATGTTCGCCCGCGTCCAGGGCGAAGGCTCGCTCAATGGCAAGGGGCTGGCTTTGGGCAGTGGTCTGGATGGCGCGCTCTCTGCCGCACAGAGCGGAAGTGCCGATACGCTCGCCCAGCCGCTGATCGCCAAATTGCGCGCCGCGCTGGCGCAGGAGCAGCGGTCGTCCTCGTTCGCGGCCAATTTCCTCCTGCGCAAGAACGGGCCGGCAATGAGCCTGACAGTGCCGCAGGCCAGCCTGCGCGGGGCAAGTGGCGAGGCGTTGCTGGCGGTTTCGCGGCTGCAGGTCGAACAGTCAGGATCGGCCGCACCCGTACTTGCCGGCGCCTTTGCGACCGGCGGGCCCGGCTTGCCGAAAGTTGTCGGACGGCTCGATACGGGCTCGGGCGGCGGCTTTTCTGCTCGTTTTTCCATGGCGGAATATGCCAGCGGCGATGCGCGTGTCGCCATTCCCGAAATGATCCTGGTCACGCTGCGCGACGGCTCGCTCGGTTTTGCCGGCGCGGCGCGGCTCAGCGGGGCGCTGCCGGGCGGCGGAGTGCGCAATCTTGTGCTGCCGGTAAAGGGATCGCGCACGCCAGCGGGCGGCCTGGCTGTCTGGCGCGAATGCACCCCGGTGGGCTTCGACAGCCTGTCGCTCGCCGGGCTGACACTGGACCGGCGGGCGATCACGCTGTGCCCGCCAAGGGGCGGTACAATTCTCGCGGCCGATGCCCGCGGCATGCGGCTTGCCGCCGGTGCGCCGTCGCTGACCATCTCCGGCAAGCTGGGCGACACCCCCATGCGCCTTTCCAGCGGCCCCATCGGCTTTGCCTGGCCGGGCAATCTTGCCGCCCGCACGCTCGATGTCGAACTGGGGCCGCAGCAGACAGCCTCGCGGTTTCGCATTGCCAATCTTACAGCGCGGCTGGGAACCACCATTGCCGGGCGGTTTGCCGATTCGGACGTATTCCTCGATGCCGTGCCGCTCGACATTCTCGATGCAGAGGGCGACTGGAATTACGCGAACGGCAAGCTGACGCTGGCCAATGCCTCGCTTCGGCTTGAAGACCGCGAGCAGGACGACCGCTTCAAGCCGATGATGGCGCAAGGCGCCGTTCTCGAACTGCTGAACAACCGTATTGTCGCCAATGCCGTGATGCGCGAACCGGAAAGCCGCCGCGCCGTGGTTCGCGCGGCGATCCTGCACAACCTCAACAATGGCGCAGGATCGGCGGATTTGTCTGTCGATGATCTCACACTCGACCCCGGCCTGCAGCCCGACCAGCTGACGCCCATGGCGCTGGGCGTCATTGCCAATGCCAAGGGCCACGTGCATGGCCGGGGCCGCATCGACTGGAATGCAGAACGGGTCACCAGCGCCGGCCGGCTGACCATCGACACGCTAGATTTCGCTGCGGCCTTCGGACCAGTGGAGGGGCTTACCGGCACTATCGACTTCACCGACCTGCTGGGCATGGTCACCGCACCGCACCAGAAGTTGCGGATCGCCGGGATCAATCCCGGCATCGAAGTCAACGATGGCGAATTGCTGTTTGCGATGATGCCCGGCAACGTCCTGCAGATCGAAGGCGCGCACTGGCCGTTCCTCGATGGAACGCTGGTGCTGGAACCCACCCGGCTGGTGCTGGGCGAGGCCGAAGTGCGCCGCTTCACGCTGCGGATAGCCGGCCTCGACGCCGCCAAATTCGTGCAGCGCATGGAGCTGGCCAATATCAGTACAACGGGCATATTCGACGGAGCGCTCCCGCTGGTGTTCGATGAGAACGGCGGCAGCATTGCCGGCGGCCACCTCGATGCCAGGCCGCCCGGCGGCAATGTCTCCTACGTTGGCGCGCTGACTTACAAGGACATGTCGACCATGGCGAATTTCGCCTTCGACGTGCTCAAGTCGATCGACTACCGCCAGATGCGGATCGACATGAACGGGCCGCTCGACGGCGAAATCGTCACGCGGGTGTCGTTCGAAGGCATCCGTCAGGGCGAAGGCGCCAAACGCAATTTCCTGACCAACCAGATCGCCAAGCTGCCGATCCGGTTCAACCTTAACCTACGCGCGCCGTTTTTCCAGCTGGTGACGTCGATGCGCTCGCTCTACGACCCGCTCTATGTCCGCGATCCGCGCACGATGGGCCTTGTCGGTGCCGACGGCAAGCCGATCGCGCCAAAACCGGGCGTTCAGCCTCCAGTCAGCGGCGGTGCGCCATGATTATCCGTGAATTGACCCGAGGCTCCAGTGCTGCAACAACCCGCCTCATGCAGTTGAAGCAGCACTTGTCAGGGTCCGGCTGGCGCGCCGTTCGCGCCGCAACGATGCTGGCGGCGGGCTCGCTGGCGACGTCGGGCTGTATTTCGGTAAACGCACCGGACAAGCCGATTGTCATCGAGCTCAACATCAACATCAAACAGGAAGTCATCTATCGTCTGTCGGCCGATGCCGCCAACACGATCGAGGAAAACCGGGATATATTCTGATGCTGGCCTTTTTCGTACCCAACAAGCGCAGGCTGCCCCTGGCGGCGGTCATGGCGGCCCTGGCTCTCGCAGGCGCGGGAACCGCCTATGCGCAACGTGACCCGGCCTATGCCGCGGCGCGCGCCGCGGGCCAGGTGGGCGAGAAAACCGATGGCTACCTCGGCTATGTCACGTCGCCCAGCGCGGCAGTCCGGTCCGTGGTCGAGGACATTAACATCAAGCGCCGCGCGCTCTATTCGCAAAAGGCCCAGGCCGCCAATGCGACTGTGGAGGAATATGCCTTTACCTCGGGCTGCCAGCTGATCCTGCAGACTTCGCCGGGCGAAAAATACCAGGGACCCAGCGGCGGCTGGCTGACGCGAACCTCGGCCCCGCCACAGCGGGACAGCCGCTGTCCGTAATGGTTCCCCTCCCGCTTGCGCGAGCGGTTAGCAGTGGCCAGTTCCTTCCCGGAAGCACCCTGTCCGATCCGACACACCCACCCGTGTTCAGAGGCGCGTGACTCTGAACACCCCCTCCAGCAAGCGGGAGGGGAGTTCGCCCGGTTGACTTGCTCCGCCCCCGCCCCTAAGGGGAGCGCGCCTTGGCGGGTTGGCCCGTTTTCATGGCGGTTTTCCCTTGCAAAAAGGACGAATCGGCATGGCTGCGACTGACCCTGAAGAGGCTCCCGGAGGTGGTGAAGACCCTCGGCTATCGTCGCTCGACGAGAGGCTGAAGGCGGCGCATCACGCGGAACAGGAACGCACCGCACCCAAGGGCGCGGACAATCCGTTCACCGGGAAGGGCGTTTCCCAGGGCAACCGGGTACTGTCCACCCTGATCGGCGCGCCGCTTGGCGCCATGCTGATCGGCTGGCTGGCGGACCGGTGGCTGGGAACTGCGCCCAAGGCGATGCTGATCATGCTGTTTCTCGGCATTGTCTCGGCAT
>JBFWSE010000097.1:0-13341 GCA_050248535.1 Novosphingobium sp. | reverse complement strand
GACCACAAGGCAAGTTAGGCTCGATATAGCAAGCCTGATCGAACTTACATGCCGTCACGCCGAAAAGGCTGGAAGGGCTGCATGCTCGCATCCGCGCTCAGTATGGCTGTACCTTACCGATTATTATGCTGACTTCCGCGTACGTCCAACTATCCTGAGCCGCTTGCTGGCAAGCGGCAAACCGGGGACCGGATGAGATTCAATTTAAGACCGTCGAAGAAGGCAGGATTGGAACTGTCCATGACTGCAGCAGCCTTGCTTTTGGGGCTCGGCGGCTGTGCGTCGACCACCCTGCCGACTCTCGCACCGCTGGATCCATCTGGTGAATCTTTCGATCGCGCTACCGAGCAGGCGGTGGCCAGGGACGCTGCGAGCCTGACTCCTGCATGGCTTGCACCTCGTACCGTAGACCTCACGCTTCCGCTTGAACCAGATGATGTCGCGTTGATCGCTGTTATCGCAAATCCCGATATTCGCACGTTTCGCAAGCAGGCCAAGGTCGCCGATGCCCAAGTCTTCGCGGCAGGCCTGCTGCCCGATCCAACTTTCAGCTTCGGGATCGACTTTGTCCTGACTGGTCCGGTCACAACACTGGCGAATGCGCTCGCTGGCTCTCTTTCACAGGATTTTGCCGGAGTGCGCACGCGCAATGTGACGCTATTGCAGGCTGAAGCGCAGGCCCGGCAAGTGCGTCTCGATCTGGCTTGGGCAGAATGGCAAACTGCTGGTCAGGCGCGGTTACTTGCTTCGCAAATAATTGCAGCGGAGCAGCAGCTTGCACTTTTGAAAGACATCGCCCGGGTATCGTCAAGCCTGTCCGAACGGACGCGCCGCGCCGCAGGCAGGGGAGACATCGGCGGCGATCAGCTCCAGGCGACGCGGCTCGCAGAACTCGATGCGACAGCGCAGCTACGCGCGGCCGAGTTGGCGCTAGTTCAGGCGCGGATGGACTTGTTGAAAGTGCTGGGCTTGCCGCCCGAAACGCAGCTGCAGCTGCGTGCCGGACCAACCCCGGTGCCGTTCGTGCCCTGTGGCAGCCTGCAAAAGCTGGCGGCTGATCGTACCGATATTGTCGCCTTGCGGGAAGGCTATGCCGCGCAAGACTCAGCGATCCGGTTGGCGAAGCTCTCCGCTTTCCCAGCCCCTGGGCTTACTATCAATGGTTCACGCAACGAGAGTGGCAACCGCCTCGGCGGGCCAGCGATCAGCCTTACCTTGCCATTGTGGAATCGCGGGCGCGGTACAATCGCCATCGCCGAGGCAACTGGCGGCGCCCTACAGGCGCAGTATGATGCGCGCCTGTTTCAGGCACGGGCTGATATCGCGACGCTTTGCTCTGTTTATACCACAGCATCGCAGCAAATGGCCGCGCTGCAATTGGAACTACCCGGGCTCGATTCGTTCGCAGTCTCGACTGTGCGTGCGGCGAGGCGCGGCGACCTTGCGCAATCGGTGGCAGACGGCGCCGAGCTCGCTTTGTGGTCCAAGCTCGTACAGGTGGCCCAGCTCGAACAGTCTCAACGAGAGCGGATCATCGGGCTCGAAATGACAACGGGACAAAAGGCAGAAGCATGGCGGTGAGGGTGACGCAATCACGGGCCTGGGGACTTAGGATCGTCAGGCAGCGTGCTTGGGCGTTTGCATTGGCGATCTGCGGACTAGTCTCGATTCAGGCTTGCTCGTCGCAGACCGAAGGCGAGAGCCAGGCAAATTCGCCAGCGGCATTGGTCAAGACTGCGACAGCGATTGTGGGGCCGGTGGAGACAAAGCTGCGGCTCTATGGGGCAGCAGACGGGGGTACAGCTGCCAATCGCGATCTGGCTCCGCTCTCCGAGGCGATACTGGTTCGAATTGACGCGCCGGTTGGAACCCGCGTGCCGCGCGGCGGCATCGTTGCGCATTTGCGCCCAAGCCCTGCTTCGGCCTTGGACCTGGCCAGAGCAAGGGCCGATGCCAGTGCCGCGGAAAGCCAGCATGCACGAATGCGCCGCCTTCGCGGCGACGGACTCGCCAGCGACGCCGACGTGGAGAGTGCCCGGCTTGCTGCCGAAAGCAGCCGGGCACTGACGTCCAGTCTCGCCTTGCGCCAAAACTCCCTGACGCTACGCGCGCCGTTCGCGGCGATCGTCAGCGCTGTCAACGCTAGCCCAGGCGATACGATCGCTCCCGGGGCGACTATTGCCACACTGGTGCCAGTTTCTGCGACCCGAGCCAAATTCGGAATAGATCCGGAACAGGCGCGATTGATCGAGCCGGGTACAATCCTGTCGATCCTTGACCCGAGCGGGAACGTCAAGTTTGCGGTTCCCATTCAGTCAGTCGACCCGGGGGTCGATCCAGTCACCCGCTTGGCCGCAGTTTATGTCATGCTTCCGGGCGGTTCGGCAATCGGCGGTGGTGAACCCCTGATCGGCGAAGTTGTCATCCGCTCGAGTACCGCGCTTCCCACCATTCCATACGGTGCGATCCTATCGGACGCGGGTCAGCCCTACGTGTTCGTGATCCGTGACGGCAAAGCTAGACGAGTAACTCTGGTGCTTGGCGCGACGTCCAAGACGACGGCCGCCGTGGTCTCGGGGATCAGATCCGGGGATGTGGTCGTAACCGAGGGAGGCACCGCGCTTGACGATGGGATCAAGGTACGGTTCAAATGAACGAGTTCCTGCAGCGACATCGCGCCTCGATTGCGCTTGCAGTCCTGCTGGTGACCCTCGGTGGACTGCTGGCGGCGCTGCGTTTGCCAGTCGCGTTGTTCCCGCAAATCGACTATCCGCGTGTAGTTGTCTCGATCGACGCGGGAGAGCGCGCTCCCTCCGAAATGGCTGCGGCTATTACTCGCCCGGCCGAGATCGCCTTGCGGGCGGTGCCTGGTGTAAGCCGGATTCGCTCTACCACCAGCCGGGGTACAGCAGAAATCTCGCTGTTCTTTCCCTGGGGCGAGAACATGGTCACGTCCGAGCTCGGGGTGCGGACGGCGATGGCGGGACTGATCGCCGATCTTCCTCCCGGGACCCGATTCGATGTTCGGCGTTCCGATCCGACCATCTTTCCGGTTCTTGGCCTCGCCCTGACATCGGAAAGCCTTGATCCGGCAACATTGCGGCAAATTGCAGAAACCAAGCTCAGGCCAGCCTTGACCACGGTTCCAGGGGTGGCCGGCGTCGATATCCTGGGCAGTTCTGCGCGGGAAATCTCGGTGTCAATCGAACCCGAGCAGCTCAATGCCCTAGGCATCACGCTCACCGACGTCGCAAACGCGCTGGCAGGCGAAAATAGCGTGATTGGTGTTGGCAGGGTCGAGGATCAACATCGACTTTACCTGGTCCTGGTGGATAATCAGATTGCAACGATCGATGATCTCAGACGCACGCCGATAAAGACCGGCGCAAGCGCAGGAGCGGGGGTAGCCACGCTCGAGCAGGTTGCGAAGATTGAATCTTCGGTGGAGCCCGTCTTCACAAAAGTCTCGTCCAACGGGCGGGACGCAGTGCTGGTCAACATCCGGCAATCCTATGGCGGCGATACGGTGGCAGTGGTCAAGGCGATCACGTCCCGGGTAGCCGCGATCGGCCTTCCACAATCGATCACCGTTCAGCCGTTCTACGACCAGTCGGAGCTTGTGGTGGGTGCGGCCAATGCAGTGCGTGATGCTATCCTGATTGGTGCGGTCCTAGCCGGGATTGTACTGTTTCTCTTCCTTCGATCGGCTCGATTGATGGTGCTGACCGGAGCGGTGTTGCCAGCCGTGCTAGCTGCAACCTGCCTCGCATTGCTTGCGCTGGGAATGAGTTTCAACATGATGACGCTGGGCGGGATGGCAGCGGCGGTCGGTCTGGTAATCGACGATGTCGTGGTGATGCTGGAACACATCATGCGGCGGATGCAAGAGGAGAAGGATGTTGCCGCATCCAGTCTGCTTGCGTCAGCATCCGAAATGGGACGCCCTCTTGGCGGGTCGACACTGGCCACGGTGGTCGTGTTTCTGCCGCTGGCATTCGTGAGCGGCGTCACCGGCGGTTTCTTCAAGGCGCTGGCCGTAACGATGGTCGCTGCGCTGGTGGTTTCACTGGTCTATGCGCGATATGTAGTGCCTCTGGTTGCCGCGCACTGGTTGCGGCTTAGTGATGCCGAGGCCGCCGAACGCGGTGATCTGATGGTGGCACATGCCAGCAAGGCCTATCACCGGGCGCTCGATGGCAGCTTCGCCCGTCCGGGACTGGTCGTGACGCTTACCGTGCTGATCCTTGGCGCATCGGGCTACCTAGCCTATCGTCACGTGCCGTCAGGTTTCATGCCGAGGATGGACGAAGGCGGCTTCATCCTTGACTACAAGGCCAAGCCTGGCGCGGCGCTTGCCGATACCGATGCGCTACTGCGGCAGGCGGAAGAAATCATCACGGCAACCCCCGAAGTCGCCAGCTATTCGCGCCGCACCGGTTTGCAGTTGGGCGGCGGGCTGACAGAGCCGGATGAGGGCGATCTCTTCATTCGTCTCAAATCCGGTTCGCGACGCGATATCGAAGCCGTAATGACGGACATTCGCGGCCAGATCGAAACGCGCGTTCCCGGGCTTACGATTGAAACCGCGCAGCTGATGGAAGATCTGATCGGCGATCTGACGGCTGTGCCCCAGCCGATCGAAGTCAAGTTGTTTGGCGAAAACCGGAGCGAACTTGACGCGACTGCCAAAAGAGTTGCCGATGCCATCGGCAAGATACCGGGAGTCGTCGAAGTCAATGACGGACAAAGGGTCGCAGGTGATGCGATCGGAATCAAGGTCGATCCAGGTGCAGCGCAGCAGATCGGCCTTGATCCGGGGGCGATAGCGGCACAGCTCGAAGGTCTGATCACAGGGGCGATTGCAACGCAGATCCGATCGGGGGAACAGTTGATTTCCGTGCGCGTGAGAGCACCGGAAGACTTACGGCGGCGGGTCACGGAGATCGGCAACCTTACGGTACGTTCCGCCAGTGGGTCCGCTGTCCCGGTCCGCGAGATTGCAACAATTTCGATCATCGCGGGCCAGAAGCAATTGTCGCGCGAGGACCTCTCGCCCTTTGTCGCGGTGACCGCACGTCTTGAAGGAACCGATCTAGGCACGGCAATGCGCGAAGTCCAGGCAACGGTAGCGGGACTGAAGTTGCCGCCTTCGATCCGGGTGGATTACGGCGGCCTTTATGCGGAGCAGAAGAAGAGCTTTGCGGATCTAGCCATGGTATTCGCTGCCGCCGTGCTGCTGGTCGCGCTGCTGCTGACCTACCTTTTCGAGCGCCCGACGTTCACTTTAAGCGCCTTGACCACACTGGCACTCTCTGCCGCTTCGGTCATGACGGGACTCTGGCTGACCGGCACCGAGCTCGATATTTCAGCCTTGATGGGCCTGACCATGGTCGTCGGTATGGTCACCGAACTGATCATCTTCCTGCTGGCCGAGCTAAAGCCCGGGGAGGCGGTGACGCCGGAAGCGCTGCGGCTTGCGGGGCACCATCGCCTCCGTCCGATCCTGATGTCGGCCCTGATTGCAATCCTTACCCTGGCCCCGCTCGCGCTTGGTATCAGCCGCGGCGCAGGGCTGCAAAAGCCGCTTGCGACCGCAATCATCTTCGGCCTCACGGCCGCAGTCCCCCTGGTCCTGATCTTCATGCCCGCCATGCTTCATTTGATTGACCGGCGCTTCCAGCGCCAGACAGCCCCTCTGGATAAAGGGAAACATCGATGACTGAACGTTCTACCGCGATCAAGCGATCGAAGTTGACCAGAGTATTGCATTGGTTGACCGCGCTCGCAATCGTCACGCAGCTCGGCTTGAGTTTGGTCATGCAAAGCCCCGGCCGAAACCGGCCGGGCGATGCCCTTTTTGAAGTCCATGAAAAAGTCGGGATCGCGGCGACGGCAATCCTCATTGCTTTCTGGATCTGGAGCATTGCCCGGTCGGGTGAAACGCGCATCGCCGCGTTCATCCCGTGGTTTTCGGTGCGGCAGCTCAAGCTCGTCTGGGCCGATGCGCGAAACCTATTTGGCACCGTGCATGAAGGCGGTCGCGAACGACCGTTTGCCAGCGCCGTACACGGACTGGGGTTGATCGTTGCCACAATCATGGCTCTGAGCGGACTGCTTGGTTACTTCGTGACGCCAGCGCGGTCGCTGCTCGGCGTCCACGAGGCGATCGCACCTTTGATGTGGGCCTACCTGATCGGCCATGTCGCAATCTCGATCGTCCACGAACTTCGCGGTGAACGCATTATCCGTTCGATGTTGTCGCTGTCAGACCGGGGGTAGCAAGTCATATCGCACGACCAATCCATCCAAGGAGAACGAGTCATGACCCACCCGAACCAACAGATTTCTCAACTCGCATCGATCCAAAAAAGTGCCCTTGCCCCTAGGAATGGCATGTCGCGTTCGGGGTTGGTCTTTCTGGCAACGTTTGGATTGCTGGCCGCCTGCTCGCAGTCGAAGCCGGCCGGCAATGCCGAACAGACCAGCGCGGCGAAATCTGGCGGCGCGATGGCCGTAAGCCCCTCCAATCAGGCGCTCGATGATGCGGCATCTGCGGCGGAAAACTTGATCGAGGCGGTTCTGGCTAACGATGCGTCCGCTGGCGACAAAGCGTATTCCGACTTGCAGACGGCGATGAAAGGCCTGACACTCGAACAATTGGGAAAAGACTCTGCGATCATCGGATCGCTCAATCAGTCGGTCAACGATGGCTGGCAAGCCGACGACCGTTCGGCTGCGGCGATGGCGGCGGTCAGCCTCTATTCCAGGTTACAACAGGCCAAGGACTGGACGGGCGCAGATGTGCCGATGGCGGTCGCCATGCTCGACCACGCCGGCTTCAAAAGCGAACTGCTAGCGGCGCAGGATCCAATAAACTGGGCTGAGTTGACTAAGACTGCGGAGGAGGCGCGCGGCAGCCTTGCCACACTTGAGCCGATGCTCGATGACGCAAATCTTAAGCAAGTTACCGCAGGTATCGTCGAGCATCTTTCGGTCGGAGTGAAGGACAGGGATCTCCAAAGGGTGCAGTCGGCCGCGCGCGACCTGCTTGCAGTGGTCGACCTTCTGGAGCAGCAGTTCCAGCGACAGGCGAAATCCCCCCAGATGAAATGAGAGTGCTGAATTGGAGGCAGGACAATCTGATGCAGCTTAGCTGGATATCAATTGGTCCGGCATTGCCCCAAGAAGCGGCTGTCGACGATGCGCAGCGCGCAATTCGGGGATATGACAGCGAATGCGGTAACGCCTCGTCACTCTGCGCAAATGTGTATGGTCACAGGCGTTGCGCCGGACACAGTCGATGACGGTTGACACCTTCATTCGCAGTTACGGTCTTCTGGCCGTATTTGCCGGCTGCCTTTTTGAAGGCGAGTCCTTTGCGCTCGCAGGTGGCGTGGCTGCCCACAGGGGCCTGTTGTCGCTTCCCTCAGTAATCGGAGCAGCGTTTTGCGGCTCATTGTTGACGGATCAGGCACTATTCTGGTTCGCTAGGACAAATCGCACCAGAATGCTGGCAACCAGACTAGCGAGAAGCGCGGCTTTTGGCCGCGCTAACCGCCTGATAGAGCGGTATCCAAACGTCTATGTCCTCGCTTTCCGATTCATCTATGGTATCAGGCTGGCCAGTCCCTTGGCCATTGGCGTCAGCAGTGTATCCGGGCGGCGTTTTCTGGTGCTTAACTTTCTTGCAGCGTTGCTTTGGGCCGTCACGATCAGCAGCCTGGGTTTCGCCTTCTCGCAAGCAGTTGAACTCGCTTTGGGCCGGATCAAGGCGGTCGAACACGTAATTGCATTGGCGGCATTGCCGGCGATTATCATTCTCTTGATTTTTCGACGCTGGATCGACAGGCCGGGATCCGAGAATCCCTCGTAGCCTTACAGCATTGTAAAGTGACAGGGCGGCGTCCTGTTGGTAGCAAAATAAAAGTTCCGGATTGCCGTAATCGCCCTACGATCAGTCTGACCTGCGAGAGCTAGCCTTCGGGTCGCAACGCAGCCCCGGGTCAGACAGACTTGGAAGGCGGGATTGAATGCAGAATGCCGTTGTTCGCATCCCGTCCTGCCTTAGAGGGCAGTTCAGCCCCACAAGTTAATGGGAGGCTGAAGCACTGGCGCACGATCATATGCCTGTCCGCCTAGACCAACAAATTCAATCGAACGGCCTCTCTGACAATGAGGCCGATCAGCTTCGCGGCGAGTTCGGCCCGAACGAGGTGGAGGAACGGCGCCCGTCGTTGTGGCGGAACGTCCTCAAGAAGTTTTGGTCTCCAGTCTCGTGGATGCTCGAAGCCGTGATTATCCTGCAACTGGCACTCGGCCGGACTACTGGTGCGATGGTCATTGCTTTTCTGCTGGTGTTCAACGCAGCCGTCGCGCTTGTCCAGGAGCGTCGCGCTGGCGATGCTCTCGCCCTCCTGAAGAGCAGGCTGCAGATTCAGGCTCGTGTGCGCCGCAATGGCAACTGGGTGACTCGGTCGGCCGCGGACCTTGTCCCCGGCGATCTGATCCATTTGCGAGTTGGCGATGTCGTCCCAGCCGATATTGTAGTGGGCGAGGGGACCGCAAGCGTTGATCAGTCCGCACTGACTGGAGAATCAGTCTCCGAAATCACCGCTTCTGGATCGCAGTTGTTTGCCGGGAGCCTAGTCCGGCAGGGGGAGGTGACCGGACTGGTATCCGCCACGGGCAGCAATAGCTACTATGGACGTACCTTCGAACTCGTCCAATCGGCAGCCGCACCGGGCCATATGCAAACCACGATCTTCAAGATCGTCAAGCGGCTGATGGTCTTTGACGCGGCGATGGTAACGATCGTTGTCGCATATGCGCTTTTCCATGGACTGCCGCTCACCGACACCGTCCTGTTTGCGCTGATGATGCTGATTGCCTCTGTTCCCGCGGCGCTGCCGACTACCTATACGCTTGCAACAGCGACCGCGAGCGCGGCTCTGGCTCATCACGGCGTGCTTGTTACGAGGCTGCCGGCGATCGAAGAGGCAGCGGGAATGGACATTCTCGTAACCGACAAGACCGGCACGCTGACGCAAAACCGGCTCAGCTATGACGGGGCGACGCCGCTAGCGCCGGGCATCGATCGCGACACTGTCTTGCGGGCGGCGGCGGAGGCGAGCGATCCGGCCACACTCGATCCGCTCGATTCTGCCATACTGGCTGCAGCGAAAGCGGCTGGCCATTCATTCGATCTTTCATCGCGGCAATCCTTCACACCGTTCGACCCTTTAACCCGTTTCAGTTCGGCCGTATTTCGCGACGATGAAGGCGAACGCATTGCGATGAAGGGTGCGGGCAGCGCGCTCGCGCTCAATCTGGCAATAACCGAGGCTCAGCAACATAGGTTGGCTCGAGCTGAGCGCGCCCTGTCTGCCAATGGCGCAAGGGTTCTGGCGGTGGCGGCAGGCCCGGTCGAGGGACCGGCTTTGATTGGCGCGATTGCCCTCGCCGATCCGCCGCGACCGGACGCCACGATGGTCGTTGAAGCGGTTGGCCACCTTGGCATTCGGATCGTTATGGCGACCGGCGATTCGGAGGAAACTGCACGGGCCATCGGCACCCGGCTTGGACTAGGCAATCGGGTTTGCGTGGGCGGCGGCGATTCTCTAGGCGATGTAGATCAATGCGATCTTTTTGCCCGCGTCTTGCCGGCGGACAAGTTCGATATAGTCAAGGCGTGGCAAGCGTGCGGTCATATCGTCGGGATGACCGGAGATGGAGTCAACGACGCTCCCGCGCTCAAGCAGGCGGAACTCGGAATCGCGGTATCTTCGGCAACGGATGCAGCCAAGGCGGCGGCCGGTATCGTTTTGGTCGAACCCGGACTCAACGGCGTCACTCTCGTCGTTAAAACCGGCCGCGAGGTCCATCGCCGGATGCTGACCTATACTTTGAACAAGACCCTCAAGACACTGGTGACGGTTAGCTTGCTAACCGCCGGACTGTTCCTGACGGGCGGCTTCGTGATCTCATCGACCCTCATAGTGCTGTTGTTGTTCACCAACGACTTCATGACTATGGCGATTGCCGGTGACAATGCTTCGGCACGGCAGGGTCCCCAGCGATGGGATATCGACGAGCTGACGAGGCTGTCGCTGGCCTATGCCGTTCCGTCCAGCTTGGCGGCGATCGCAACATTTTGGTGGATTCATGCGACGGCAATGCTTGATCAGGCCGGGCAGGAGACGACCAGCTTCCTGATTCTGGTCTTGTTCGGACAAGCATTTCTCTATGCCCTGCGTACTGATGGCCCGATCTGGTCACCGGCCCCTGGTCTCGCCTTGCTGCTTGCAAGTCTTGCGGACATCATGATCGTTTGCGGCCTTGCCATCGCGGGATTACTCATGGCGCCGGTCCCATGGTTGGTCCTTGTGCAAGTTGGCGCAGCAGCAATCCTCCTCGCGCTGGGATTGAGCATCTTGAAGTTTACGCTGCATCAGCGATTGAGTTAAGAAGGGTGTTATGAAAACGGTGTGACTCCACGGTCGCACTACCATAGGTGCTCTTACAAATTTGTAAGGTGACAGACGAATTTCGGCATCATAGCGGTCCGCATATGATTGGGTCGTTTCGGGATGGTTATCGAGATACGCAAAATTCCTATGTGCTGAAACGAGTAAGCCCTCTTGAATTCCGAAATTCATAATTGTGTTACATCGTCAACAGGAACGTTGCCGCTATTTCACCTCATGCGCAATCAAACGAGTGGAATTTATTGATCCATTTGATGGGATAATAGTCTGATAGAAATCCACCAACTGCGCTATGCAGTAGCGACTGCTGACGCGAAGAGCTTCTCTCGCGCCGCTATGGCGCTCAATGTGAAGCAGATCACCCTGAGCCGAAGGGTCAAACAGCTTGAAGATCGTCTGGGTGTTAAACTCTTCGACCGTTCGACACGCGGTGCCGAGATCACCGAGAACGGTCGTCCCTTCATCGAACAGGCCCGCCGCATCGTCACCGATGTCGACAATCTGCGCACGACCGCTCGCAACGTCAGTTACGGCCTGCAAGGCCGGATCGCGGTCGGCTATTGCTCGCCGCTGATGGCGGGCAAACTCAGGCACGCGATTTCCGACTATTTGACCAAGTTTAGGGACGTGCAGTTCGACGGTGTCGAGGCCGGACTCGAGAAGCTGTTTCAGGGCTTGCAATCGCACACCATCGATGTTGCGGTTGCACCGATTGGCCTTGGAGAAGATGGCATCATTTCGCGCCGGGTCTGGTCGGAACGGCTGTATGCTGCCTTGCCTGACGATCATGCACTGGCCGAGCAGGAGCAATTGTACTGGCAGGATCTGCGCCGCGAGGTCTTCGTCGTGCCTGACAGAGGCCTTGGTCCGATTTTCGGCAACTTGATCGCGGCGCGGCTGACCGAGCAGGGCAAGCGACCAAGCATCATCGTCCAGGACACCAGCCTCGAAAGCGTTCTCAGCATGGTCGCGGCAAAACGCTACATCTCGATCGCAACCGAAGCATCGCAGGGCGTCGCCTGGACCGATCTGCGCTTCCATGAGATCCACGACCCCACCGGTCCAGCCCGCCTCGAGTACGCCCTTTACTGGCGCAAAGACAATGAGAATCCCGCGCTCCAACGATTCTTCAAGCTGATCGAGGAGCGCTACCCCGGCTGAGCGGCGCGGCGCGTTTTCGCATAGCCCCGGTCTGTCGCGATGAAGCGCTCGATCATTGGCGGGATAAGCCGTTCCGGCGTCGGCGCTCCCTTGGCATCGCCGCCGTTCAGCACAGCGGCATAGGCAAGCAATTCCCGGTGCAATCGCGCCGACACCTCGACCGTCAGTCGCACCGGCTTTTCGTCGGCGAGATCGGCTAGCTTCAGCCGCGTCATTGCCCGCCTCCCAGCACCAGGTCGCGCGTCACCAGCACCCGCACCGGAAATCCAGGACGGATCGTCAGCGTCGGGCGGACATTCAATTCGCGGCTGACGATCTGCTCGCCGGCCCGGTTAATGCTGTCCTGCGTTCCGCGCCGGAGAGCTCGCGTGAGATCGCTGTCGCTACCAGCCCCCAGTTCCGATCCGACACCCAGCAATGTCGACACCAGCGCCGCCTTGAGCACACCGCCCCAATGGTAATCGGTTCCGTCCTGCAGCCCGGCAAAGCCGCGCGGGTCGGACGCGGGTTGGCGTTCGAGCACGATCGAGCGGCCATCGGGCAGGATCAGCCGGTTCCAGGCGAGCAGGATCCGGCTCTGCCCGAACGCGACGTCGGCGTCGTAGTCGCCGATCAGCCGCGAACCCTGCGGGATGAGCAGGATGCGCCCGGTCGGACTGTCATAGACATTCTGGGTGACCTGCGCGGTTACCAGCCCCGGCAGGTCGGAACGGATGCCGGTGATCAGAGCGGCCGGAATGACCGAACCCGCCTGAAGGATCGAAGGCGATGCCAGCCCGGTCAATCGCTCGCCCGACACAATGCGCCGGTCGATCGCCCGTTCCAGAAACGCCTGCTTGCGGGCAGCATCAGACTGCGGCGCAGCCTCAGCCGCTGCAGCCGGTGCCTCGGCGGGTGGCGGCAGCCCGGCAAAGCCAGTACTCCCGCTTGCCTGCGACCCACCACCGAAGAACAGGCGGCTGCCGCGCGCCGCTTCGCCTTCCTGTTCGGCGCGCTGACGCGCCGCATCGGCGGCGGCAATTCTGGGATCGACCGGAGCAACCGGCGGCTGCGCGCCAATCGGCGGCAGGGCAGCGACGTCCCCGCGCCGCTGGGCATCGAGGATCGGCTTGCCGAGATCGCCGGGGAGCGGTGGGCCGAGCTTGGGCACCTGGCCGTAGTCCTTGGGCGCGCCCGCGAGGTTGTCGGCTACCGCAACGCCATCGGTGTTGTAGAGTTCTTCCGCCCCCTTTCGGCCAGCAGGCTGGAGCGCATAGATCAGCGCGCCGCCGACCAGCGCAAAGCCGCACGCGGAGGCAATGCCGATGGCTTTGCGCGACAGGCGCATGACGCGCGGCGGATCGCCGCGCAGCTTGACGGCGCTCTCCGGATCGGCGGGCGGCGCTTCGACGCGTTCGTCCTGGTCGTCGCCGTTCATGCCCGCCCCCGCCGGTTGGAGACGATCCGCACCGTCTGCTGGCCCTTGCGTCCGCCAAGCCGCAGCTCGGCGCGGGCGAACAGCCGATCGACGATCATGTAGCGCCCAGAAACGCGGTAGTTGACCAGTTCGGCCTCAACCTTGGCACCGATTACGAACAGTGGCGGCAGTTCGCCCTGCGCGATGCTTTCGGGGACCTCGATGAACACGCGCACCCCGTCGTCGAACGCGCGCAGCGGCCGCCAGTCTGGGCGAGCGCCGTCGATCGCGGAACGGAAG
>JBFWSE010000096.1:0-13484 GCA_050248535.1 Novosphingobium sp. | reverse complement strand
AGCGAATTGCGCGTCGATCACGGTCCGGGATACCGCGTCTATTTCACCCGGCGCGGCGATGTGCTGGTGATATTGCTGTGCGGCGGCAACAAGAAGAGCCAAAGCCGTGATGTCGATCGGGCCAAGGCCATGGCCCTTGAACTGGAGTGATGAAAATGGCGCTCAAGACCCTCCCCTTCGACGCCGCCGATGCCTTCGACACGCCCGAGGCGCAGGCCGAATTGTTGGCCGAAGCCCTGGCCAGCGGCGATGCCGGGGCAGTCACCGCCACACTCGGCCTGATCGCCCGCGCCAAAGGCATGAGCGAAGTCGCCCGGCAGGCAGGCCTCAGCCGCGAAGCGATTTATCGCGCTACTGGGCCGCAGGGGAACCCGACGCTCTCTACGCTGTTGGCGATCGTGCGCTCGGCGGGGCTGAAACTTTCGGCAGTGGCCTAACCTGCCACCAGTTTCCCCGCATTCTTCCCCGCCAGCCGCCCAAACACCGACCCATTGAGTAGCCCTGTGCCGCCGGGATAATTCTCATAGAAAATCCCGCCGACCAGCTCGCCCGCGGCATAAAGCCCGGGGATCGGCTTTTCGGTGAGGTCCAGCACCCGCGCCTCGGTATCGATCTTGAGGCCGCCGAACGTGAAGGTAATCCCGCAGGTCACGACATAGCCATGATAGGGCGGCGTATCGATGGGGAGCGCCCAGTTCGACTTGGGCACTTCGAGACCTTGGGTTCCGACTCCATCGAGGATCGACGGGTTGTAAGTCGTACCGAAAGCATCCTTGGGGCAAGCCGCATTATAGGCGGCGATTTCCGCTTTCAGCCCTTCAACATCGATGTCGAGCGCTTCGGCGAGGCCCTCGATCGTGTCCGAGGTCGCCTTGGTCACTTCGCGGATGCGGTATTCGTCGCGCACGTTGGCGTGGGTCTTGTCGTCGAAGATCTGCACTGCCGCACGGCCGGGCTGCTTCATCACTTCCTTGCCGTACTTGGCATAGGTGTGATTGCGATAGTCCGCGCCCTCGTCGATGAAGCGCTTGCCCTTCATGTTGACGACAATGCCAATGATGTAGCTGTGCTTCTGGAAGTTATCGAGGATCACCCGGTCGCCATAGGGCGGCGCGGAAATGTCCCACTGCACTGCGTGGCATGACGACCAGCCGCCATGCGGGCGCGCGCCGATGCGCATCGCGGCATTGATACCGTCGCCGGTGTTGTGCTGGGTGCCGCGCACCCGGCACGATTCCCAGCCCGCACCGAGATAGCGCACCCGCATTTCGGGCGAGCTTTCGAACCCGCCGCAGGCGAGCACCACCGCCTTGCCGGCAATGTCCTCGTATCCGTCCGGCCCGAAGGCGCGCACGCCGGTAATGCGGCCCTTCTGGTCCTGGATCAGGTCGCGCAGGCCGGTTTCGTAGCGGATCTCGATGCCCATCCGCTCGCAGGCCGTCACCAGCATGTCGACCAGCCCCCAGCCGCCGCCGACCGCCTCGATATTCACCCCACCATAAAAGTGGTGCTTGCCGTCGATCTTGAAGCTCTGGCGTCCGAACATCGGGATGAAGCGGATCTTGTGCTTGCGCATCCAGCGCATGGTGTCGCGCGACTGGCCGATGAGGATACGGCCGAGGTCCTCGTCCGCCTGGTGATCGGTGACTTTCATCAGCGTCGCCATGAATTCGTCTTCGCTCAGCGAAGGCAGATTGCCGATCGAGCTGTATTCGCCCTCGGTCATATCGTCGAGAATGTCGGTCCTCAGGTCCTCGACGCCATCGTGGCAGAAGCGGAAACCGCCGGCTGTAAACGTCGAATTGCCGCCGCGATCCTCCTGGGTCGCCTTTTCCAGCACCAGCACCTTGGCCCCTTGCTCGGCGGCGGACAACGCGGCGCAGAGCGCGGCATTGCCGGCGCCAACGACGATGACATCCCAGACTTTGCTATCGGACACGTTACGGACTCCATGTGTTTTGACCACATGCCAAAGACACTGTGGCGACATAATGAAACTTTTGCGGTGCTATTAATCGCGGCCCTTTGCTGGCGTTCTGTGGAAGAGTCAACCTGATGCGGTGCGATAGACCACCGCGCCTTCGAACAGCCGCCGCGCGGTCCGGTAAACAGCTCCATAGTCGGCCTCACCTGCCGCATCCAACGCGGCGTCGACCATGGTCGTGCCCGATGGGTGAGCGATGCGGATCGGCCCGTCACTTGCCCCGCACAGCGCGTGAGGCAGCGAACCGGCAATACGACAGGCGATCGCCAGGCATATCGCGCCGGTGATCGGCGTCGCGCGGTGGGGCTGGCCCATCGACACCATGCGCACCTGAATGTCGGAATTGCCGCCGCCCGCACTCACCATGGCCACCAGCGGCACGCTGGCTGAACCGGGAATGCCCATGAGTTCCGCCCCCGCCTCGCGGATCGCGGCCATGCGGCTGAGAAACCGCGGGTCTGCTTCGAGGTCCTGCGGGCTCTCGCCACCGGTTTTGCCGAGCGCTTCGGCTGATACAAAAACAGTCGGGTTGGCGGCGTCGATGCAGCTGATATCAACGCCGTCCCACAAATCCTTCGCCTTCCCTGTTGGCAGCAACCTGCCGGTCTTGGCGCCGCCGGGCGCGATGAATTCAAGGCGGATAGGAGAGGCCGTCCCCTCGACGCCGTCGATGGCAAGATCGCCACTGGCTGCCAAGGCGCCGCTTTCCACCGGAAACCGCGCAACGATTATCTTGCCGGTATTGGTATTGTGCACGCGCACTGTGGCCTCGCCATCCGGCGGGCATGGAACCATCCCTTCCTCGACTGCGAATGGTCCGATGGCCGACGACATGTTGCCGCAGTTCCCCGCATAGTCGACGCGCGCTTCCTTCACCGCGCACTGGGCGAACGTATAGTCGATGTCGGCATCGGGTCTGCTTGGCGAGCCGACCACGCAGACCTTGTTGAGCGAGGACAGCCCCCCTCCCATGCCATCGAGATTGCGGCCGTTGCTGTCGGGCACTCCCATGGCGGCCAGGAAGATCGCATCCCAATCCTTGCGGTCGGCGGGCAGATCGGAGGCCTTGAACACCAGCGCCCGCGAAGTGCCGCCGCGCATGTAGACGCAAGGGATGCGAGACAGGCTCACCCCTGAGCTTGCCGCCATTCGATCAGACGCCGAATGCCCACCTCCACGCTCACTTGCGGCTCCCAACCGAGCATCCGGCCAATCTTTTCCCGGCTCAGCTTGAGTGAGGCGCTGGATGTTGCCTTCACCGCTCCGGCGTCGTCGGTATAGACCGGCTGCAAGTCGCTTCCCGCAATCTCCAGCAGGATCTCGGCCACACGTTTCACCGTGGTCTCGGCCCCGGTAACACAATTGAACACTTCGCCGGTGACGTCACTCGCCATGGCCATGACATTGGCTCGGGCGACATCGGCCACGTGGATGTAATCGTGCACTTCGCTGCCATCGCCCGGCAGCACCGGCGCCTCGCCGCGCACGATCTTGTCCCAGTTCTGGATGATGTAGAGTGCATTGACGCCGCGATAGTGCTGGCGCTCGCCGTAAACCGTCGCATAGCGAAGAGCGATGGCATCGACCCCATGCTTCTGGCTGTAAAGCTTGCATAGCGCTTCGCCGATCAGCTTGGTGCAGGAATAGAGCATCGAGCCGGGCTGGTAAGAGGCGAGATTGGCGGGCGCGCTTTCGTCAATCACGCCATCGCCTTCGGGCTCGCCATAGGCGGCAATCGAGGAGGAAAAGACGACTTTCTTCACCCCGGCATAGCGCGCCGCCTCGAAGGTATTGACCTGCCCTTCGACATTGACCGCCAGACCAAGCGGCGGGTTCTGGCTCATCGGAATGGTAAGGAAACCGGCGATAGCAAAAACGCCAGACGCTCCCTTGAAAGCATCGTAAAGCTCATTGATCCGCAGGATATCGCCCTTGAGCAGCGAAACCCGCGCGTCCCCTTCCAGGTGCGCCACCGTTTCAGGCGTGCCGAGCGAGAAGTTGTCGAGCAGCACAACCCGCCCGGCGCCTTCGGCCAGCAGGCGGTCGGCCACATGGCTGCCAATCAGGCTCGCGCCACCGGTGATGATGAATGTGTTGCCTTCGATTTGCATGGGCAAGCCTGTGTCTCGCGGTCTTTGCCGAGTCAACCGCCAGCAGGCTGTGAGGCCGTGCTAGTCCTGATGATCTCCCCGTCCGAAATCGGGCCGGGCATCGTCCTGCCCCTCGGCGATGATCGACCGGCGGATGGCGCGAGTGCGGGTAAAGTGTTCGAACAGCGCATCGCCGTCGCCCACGCGGATCGAACGCTGCAGCGCAGTCAGATCCTCGGTAAAGCGCTGGAGCATTTCGAGCACGGCCTCCTTGTTGGCAAGGAACACGTCGCGCCACATGGTCGGATCGCTGGCGGCGATGCGGGTAAAGTCGCGGAAGCCGCCCGCGGAATATTTGATCACTTCGCTGCGCGTCACTTCCTCGAGATCCGAGGCCGTACCGACGATGGTATAGGCGATGAGGTGCGGCAAGTGGCTGGTGACGGCGAGCACCAGATCATGGTGGTCGATGTCCATCAGCTCGACATTGGCGCCAAGTGCTTCCCAGAACAGAGTCAGCCCGGTGAGCAAATGCGGATTGGCGTCGGGCGGCGGGGTGACGATACACCAGCGGTTGTGGAACAGTTCGGCGAAGCCGGCGTCCGGGCCGCTGTTTTCGGTGCCGGCGACCGGGTGCGCGGGGATGATTGCTATTCCCGGCAGCGCCTCGGAAAGGGCATCGGCCACGGCCCGCTTGCACGAGCCGACGTCGCTCACCAGCACGCCTTCGGGCAAGGCATTGGCAATGTCGCGCGCAGCATCGCCCATTGCACCCGGGGGGACGCAGAAGATTACCAGGTCCGCCTCGCGCACAGCCTCGCTTGCTGTCTCGCAAATCCGGTCCGTCAGCCGGCGCTCGGCGGCACGCCGGCGATGTTCGGGGTCAAGATCGTAGCCGGTAGTCGTCGCGCCCGGAATGTGTGCGCGCACGGCAAGACCGATCGAGCCGCCCAGCAGGCCCAAGCCAATGATCGCGATACGCTCAAAACTCATCGGGCCACCTCCGCCATATCGCGCAGCGCAGCGGCAATCGCGTCCATCTGTTCGCGCGTGCCGATGGTGATGCGCACGCCGTGCGGCAGCCCCTGCCCCGGCAGCCAGCGCGTGATGTAACCGCGCTCGGCGAGGCCGTTGTAGGCCGCCTCGCCCGTCAACGTGCCTTCGAACAGCAGCAGCACGAAATTGGCCTCGCTGGGCACGGCGCGAATGCCGTGGTTGCCCAATGCGCCTATGGCCTCGACGAAACGCGCTCGCTCTCTCACATTGTGCTCGCGCGAGCGTTCGACGAAGGCCTGGTCGCCAACCGCAGCCAGGCAAGCGGCCTGCGCGCCATTGCCGATGGGAAATGCGCCGCGGATCCGGTTCAGGGCGTCGATCAGGCCCGGCGCGCCAGTCGCCCAGCCGACCCGTTCTCCAGCGAGACCATAAGCCTTGGAGAAAGTGCGGGTGACGAGGACGTTTCCGGCGCGAGCCGCAAGATCCAGCCCGCCATCGTCGTCTTCGGGTGAGACATATTCGGCATAGGCCTGGTCGAGCACCAGCAGCACGTCAGCGGGCAGCGCCGCGTGCAGCCGGGCGATTTCGCCGCCGGGCAGGAACGAGCCGGTGGGATTGTTCGGATTGGCGACGAACACCACCCGGGTCTGCTCGTTCACTAGAGCCAGCAGGGCATCGACATCGGTGCCGTAATCCGCATCGGGCGCAACAACGGGTTCGGCCCCGCAGCGACGGATAACGATGTCATAGAGCGAGAAACCATAGCGCACGTAGATCGCCTCGTCGCCCGGCCCGGCGAAGGCGGCGGCGGCAATCTCGAGCAGTTCACCCGAACCGGTGCCGCAGATGATCCGCGCCGGATCGATGCCGTGCAGCTTGCCCAGCGCCTTGCGCAGCGCAGTGCTATCCGGATCGGGGTAGAGCGAGGGTATGGCCGCCGCTTCGCGCGCGGCCAGCGCCTTGGGGCTGGTCCCCAGCGGATTCTCGTTGGCCGAGAGCTTGATCAGCACACGCCCGTCTTTACCGGCGCTCTTGCCGGGGACATAGGCATGGATCGCCTCGATCCAGCTCTTGGGTTTGGGGGCAGTGGACATTGCGCGGGTGCCCTTAGCAGCAAGTGCGCGGATTGACAGTGCCTGATGTTATGCCCAAGTCGCGGCGAACCATGGCCGATGCGCCCATCCTGACGGTCAGCGAGACCATCGAACTCGCCCAACCCCTGCCGCTCGACAGCGGTCAGGAACTGCCCGGCGTGCGCATTGCCTATGAGGCCTATGGCGAACTGTCGCCGGCTCGGGACAATGCGATCCTTGTCTGCCACGCCACCTCGGGCGACCAGCATCTGGCGAGCCCGCACCCGATCACCGGCAAGCCGGGCTGGTGGGCACGCATGGTCGGCCCGGGCAAGCCGATCGACACCGGCCGCTTCCATGTGATCTGCGCCAATGTCATCGGCGGCTGCATGGGTTCTACCGGCCCGGCGAGCCCTGGCCCCGATGGTCAGCCCTGGGCCATGCGTTTTCCGGTCATCACCGTCCGCGACATGGTGCGCGCGCAGGTTCTGCTGCTCGAAGCGCTGGGGATCGAGCGGCTCTATGCCGTGGTCGGCGGCTCGATGGGCGGCATGCAGGCGCTCAGTCTTGCCGCCAACTGGCCGCAGATCGCCGCACGTGTCCTGCCGATCAGCGCCACCGCGACCATGCCGGCGCAGAACATCGCCTTTCAGGAAGTTGGCCGTCAGGCCATCATGGCCGACCCCGACTGGCAGGAAGGCGCCTATTACGGCACCGGCAAGGCGCCCGATTCCGGTCTCGCTGTCGCCCGGATGGCGGCGCATATCACCTATCTCTCGGAAGAAAGCCTGACCGAGAAATTCGGCAGGCGGCTCCAGGACCGGGAGGCCAAGACGTTCGGGTTCGACGCCGATTTTCAGGTGGAAAGCTATTTGCGCCACCAGGGCTCGATCTTCACCGGGCGCTTCGATGCCAACAGCTATCTCTACCTGACCCGGGCGATGAGCTATTTCGACCTTGCCGAGGATCACGGCGGCATGCTCGCCGATGTCTTCGCAGGCAACACGTCGCGCTTCTGCGTGGTCAGTTTCGACAGCGACTGGCTCTATCCCACCGAACTGTCGCGCCGCATCGCGCATGCACTCAACGCGGTTGGCGCGCCGGTGAGCTTCGTCGAACTGTCGGCGCCGTTCGGGCATGACAGCTTCTTGCTCGATGTGCCCGCGCTCGACAGGGTGGTGGCGGGGTTCCTGGGGCAATGAATTCATTGCCCGAAGGGTATGAATTGCGCGATTACGCCGATCCCGCCGCCGCGCATGCCTTCCTGACCGAAAGCTACTGGGCGAAAGGCATTTCGCTTGAATCGGTCAGTCGCGCGCTCGCCGCCTCGATCCCGGTATCGATCTGGCACCAGGGGCGGCAAGTGGCCATGGCGCGGGTTCTCACCGACTATGTCAGTATGGCCTATATCAACGATGTCTATGTCCTGCCCGAACATGGCGGCAAGGGTCTTGCCCAAGCCATGATCGCATGGCTTCGCGGCCAACCGGCGCTGCAGGACGTGGGCCGCTGGGCGCTGTTCACCAAGGATGCGCAATCGCTCTATGCAAAGCTCGGTTTCAGGCAGTATCCCTATCCCGAACGTATGATGATTATCGATCCGAAGGTGATCCCCCAGTGACTGTGCTGCGCCCCGACCTTGCGATCATCGCCCGCCATGTCGCGCCCGGAGCGCGCGTGCTCGATGTCGGCTGCGGCGACGGCTCGCTGCTCGAGGCCCTGCGCGACGAGCGGCAGTGCGATGCGCGCGGCATGGAGATCGACTCCGGCGACGTGGCCGAATGCGTCGCCAAGGGGCTTTCGGTGATCCAGGGTGACGCCGACGAGGACCTCGCCTTCTACCCCGACCAGAGTTTCGACTACGCCATCCTCAGCGAAACCCTGCAGACCATGATGCGGCCTGACAAGGCGCTGGAAGAGCTGTTGCGCATTGGCCGGCACGCAGTCGTCAGTTTTCCCAATTTCGCGCACTGGCGCGTGCGTTTGTCCCTGCTATGGGGCGGACGGATGCCGGTGACGCGGCTGCTGCCGGTCGCCTGGTACGAGACGCCCAACATCCACCACCTGACAGTCGCCGATTTCCGGGCCCTGGTCGCCGAGCGCGGTTTGAAAGTGGAGCAGGCCTGGTTCCTTTCCGGGGACCGCGAAATCGGCGCAGCAGGGGCCAACTGGCGCGCCGAGCACGCGATCTACCTGCTGTCGCGGTAATCCTCCCCTCTGAGGGGGGCGCCAATTCAGGGATTTACCTGCAAGACCGAATCATCGCGCGCCAGCGCCCACAGGCTGAGCCGTGAGGCCCTGGCCCGTTCTACGGCCATACTGGTCGGCAGCGAGACCGTGACCAGTGAAGTCGCCCCTCCCCGCACCGCCTTCTCGACGATCTCATAACTGCACCGCGCGGTGGACAGCACAAATCCCGGAGCAAGCGCCTGCCCTGCCCGCGCCATGGCGCCGATCAGCTTGTCCATGGCATTGTGCCGGCCGACGTCCTCGCGGACCCAACCGAGTTCGCCCGCCGGATTGGCCCAGGCGGCGGCATGGGCCGCGCCCGTAGAGTCGCCGAGCGGCTGGCGGTTTTTCAGTTCGTCAAGCGCGGCGAATATCGCGCCTGGCTCCAGAGCAGCGTGTGCCGTAACTTGCGGCAGGCTCTTCGCCACTGCTTCGAGGTTCTCGATCCCGCAAAGCCCGCAGCTCGATTCGGCCACCCGCGCGCGAACCCGCTCGCCAAGCTGCTCCGCCCCCAGCCCGGAGACCGTGGCCCGAACGATCCAGCCCAGATCGACTTCGGCCACGGCAATATCGGCAATGTCCGAAGCCCGCGCCGCCAGACCTTCGCTCAGGGCGAATCCGGTGGCGAAGTCCACCAGATCGGCAGGCGTCGCCATCATCACAGCATAGGCGAGGCCGTTGAATTCCAGCGCCACCGGCGCCTCGGTCACCCAGTCGCGGGCAACGGGAACACGGCTTCCATCCCGCAGGATTTCCACCGTGTCCGCCACCTGCCGCCTCAGCCTATGTTGAGGTTATAAAAGGCCGCCAGCTTGTTTCCGTCCGGATCGCGCAGATAGGCGCCATAGGAACCCGGCGCCTGCGGCTTGGGCTCGGGCTGGCCTTCGCAGGTGCCGCCGTTGGCGAGGCCCGCCGCATGCCAGGCGGCGACATCCGCTTCGCTGTCCGCCTGGAACAGGATAGTGCCGCCATTGGCATGAGTCGCCGGATTGCCGTCGCGGGCCGGGCCGACCGCGAAGTTCGGCCCGCCGGGCAGCTTGTACATCGCGATCGGATATTCTTCCGGCATTGGTGCGCGCTCGACGCCCAGGACGCCGAAAGTGGCATCGTAAAAGGCGCGCGCCTTGGCCATGTCGTTGCAGCCGACGCGAAGGTTGAGCAGCTTCATGATTTGTCTCCGCTCAGCCGACCGGCAGCATGGCGCAGAGCTTGTTGCCGTCCGGGTCGCGCAAATAGGCGAGGTGGAGTTTTGCAAAACCGAGATCGCGCACGCCCGGCGGGTCTTCGCAAGTGGTGCCGCCCGCGGCGACGCCGGCATCGTGCCAGGCCTGCAACTGTTCGGCACTCGCCATGGAAAAGCCGATGGTGCCGCCATTGGCATAGGTCGCCGGTTCGCCATTGATCGGCGTCGTCACCATGAAATTGCTGCCATCATGCGCATAGGCCAGCCGCGTGCCCATATCCATCCCGGGATTGCCCCCGATAGCGCCGAAAATGGCGTCGTAGAATGCCTTGGACTTGGCGAGATCGTTGCTGCCGACGACGACGTGCGTGAACATGGAATACTCTCCCGTTGGTGTTGATTCGTCCCAGGTCATAGGCGCTGGCGATGATGGGGAAAAGGCCGCATGCGCAGCGTGATAGAATGGCGTCCACCCCATTTATCCACCTGAATTGCCCCTTGCCCCGCCCTTGCCCGGGTGGACGCACGCTTTGCCCTTGCGCCATAGAGGCCAGCCATGTGGCAGCTATACCAATTCCCTCTGTGCCCCTTCAGCCGCAAGCTTCGCCTGCTGATGAGCGAAAAAGGCATCGGCTACGAATTGTGGCGCGAGAACCCGTGGGAGCAGCGCGACGAATTTTTCGACATGAACCCTGCCGGACGGACGCCGGTGCTGCACGATCCTGAAAAGGGGATCACCTTGTGCGACAGTCAGGCGATCTGCGAATACTTCGAAGAGACAGAGGAACGCACGCCGATGATCCGCGGCACGGCAACCGAGCGCGCCGAGATCCGGCGGCTGGTGGCGCTGTTCGACGAGAATTTCTACGCCGACGTTACCATGCCCCTGTTAAACGAGCGGATGAAGAAGCGGCTGGTGCTGCGCCAGACACCCGATTCGCGGGCACTGCGCGACGCCATGCGGCTGGCGCACGAACATCTCTACTATATCGACTATCTGATCGACCGCCGCCCCTGGCTGGCAGGCTCAGTGATGACGCTGGCCGATCTCGCAGCCGCGGCGCAGATATCGGTCGCCGATTACCTCGGCGGCATCGACTGGTCCGGCCACGAGCAATCGCGCGGCTGGTATTCGGTGTTCAAGTCGAGGCCCAGCTTTCGCCCTTTATTGGCTGAGCGAATGGACGTTATCCAGCCGCCCAGCCACTATGCCGATGTAGACGCCTAGCGGGAGGCGGCGGCCGTTCCGAAGCGGCCGTGTTTCCTGAACCGAACCATCCAGCGGTCGAGGAACAGTCCGAGCGGCCGCGCGGCAACGCCCAGCTTGTCCAGCCCCGGCAGCTTGCCCGAAGCCACATTGCCGGCCTGCAAGAGCCGCCACTGGTCGTGCGTAATCGGCGCGCCGGGCAGCCAGCCAGTCGCCATGGCGAAGCCCTTGGAAACGGCGTCGGGCAGCGGCGCGAACAGGCGTTCGCGGCCTTGCGCCGTGGCAATGCGCCGGTTAAATTCGAGCATGGTCATCACGTCCGGCCCGCACAGTTCATAGCGCTTGCCGCCGTGCGCGGCGGGATCTTCCAGCACCACGGCAATCGCTTCGGCCACGTCATCGACAAAGACCGGCTGCAACTTCGCCTCCGGCCCGAACACAGGCATGACCGGCATCATGGCAATGAGCCCGGCAAAGCGATTGACGAAATTGTCGTCGGGTCCGAACAGGATCGAAGGCCGCATGATCGTGGCGTCCGGGAACGCGCGCAGCACGGCTTCCTCGCCCTCGGCCTTTGTCCGCGCATAGTCGACCGGCGATTCCGCGTCCGCGCCATTGGCCGAAACATGGACGAACGCTCTTGCGCCCGCGGCGCGCGCCGTTTCGGCAACTCGGCCCAGGCCGCGTCCCTGAAGCCCGTCGAGGTCGCCCTTGAAGGCGCCGACCAGGTTCACCACCGCATCGGCGCCCGCGATAGCGGCGGCCAATTGCTCCGGATTGGTTACATCGCAGCGCGCGAAACGAACCTGGCCGAGATTGCCCAGCGGCTTGAGCGCAAAGGCGCGTTCGGGATGACGGTTGGCAATGGTCAGCCGGGCGCCCCGCACCAGCAATTCCTGCGCGACGTGCCGGCCAAGAAAGCCGCTGCCGCCCAAAAGCGTTACCCGCGCACCCGAAAGTGTGTCCTGTGCCATTGTCCGATCCTTGATTGCGGGCTCGCGCTTAGCATCGGCGGGCGCGGCGGGGCAACCGGGCTCAGGCGGCTATCAGTGCTTTTCCACGCAGCCCCCGACGCCATCGCTGCCAAAGCTGCGCCAACAGGCCGGCGGCAAAGACCATCAGATAGACATCGAGATAGGAGCGGTGGCTGCTATGCGCCCAGATCACGGCAGTAATCCCGGAAAATGTCACAAAATGAGCATAGAAGGGCACATCGCGCCGCCATTTGCGCCGCTCACGCCAAATTCCAGCCAGCCCCAGCGCCAGTAACGGGCACCAGGCGGCCGCATAGCCCAGGTTGCCAAGCCAGCCATGGAGCGGGCTTGGCATGGGCCGGAAGGCGGCCCACAGCTTGTGCAGGGCGCCCAGCACAAAATCGCCGGGATGTTCGGCAATGTGCGCCATGCCCTTGCGCAAGTACCATTCGCTGGTCGCCGCTTCACTCGCGCCAAGGCTTTCGAGTTCGGCTCGTTCGTTCGCAGGAATCGCGGCGAACACCTTTTCCCGGCTGAGGTCGATGGAGCGGTCCGGATAGTCGGCAAAAGTGAGCGGGTGATTGCCGGCAAAGACTGCCGCGCCCAGCTCGGTACCCAGGCCATAGCTGCCGGTAATCGCATGCGCGCGCAGCAGCCAGGGCGAGAGCACCGCAATCATGGCCGCAAGGGCGAGCACCGCGCCGGCAGATCGCCTGCCCCAAGTCGCCCGGCCTGCTCCGGCATCGAAGCCCAGCCAAAGGCAGACAATCGCCGCAAAGGGCAGCAATGTCGCCCGTGTCAGAATTGCCGCGCCCAGCACTGCCCCCGCCAATATGACAGGCAGCCATTTGCCCCCTTCCCGGGCCGCGCAAGCCAGCACTGTGGCCAGCGCGGCCAGAAACGTGAACAGCCCGGTTTCCTGTAGCGACAGGTCGTGCCAGACGTAATAGGGATAGACCGCGCACAGGCCTGCGGCCAGCAGCCCGGCTCCCTCGCCGAAGCGCCGTCTGGCGAGCAGGCCAGCGCAGACCACTGTCCCGGCAGACGTCAGCGCCTGCGCCGCGATTGCCGGCCAGGGATTGCCATCGGTTCCGCCCGAAGTCAGGGCTATCAGCATGGGATAGAACGGCACCCGGAAAGCCGTAGGCGTCCCTCCTGGAAAGGCGTAGCCGTGCCCTTCCGCCAGGCTGCGGGCCAGATCGCCGAACAGGGTATACCCGTTCCGCCACCAGTCCGCCGTCCCGTGCAACCAGCGCACCAGCAGGCGCAGTATGAGCCCCCCAAGCGCTATGGCCGCCAGCCGCCGCCCGAAACTGCCGGCGCCCCCTGCATGCTCGTCGCCGGTTCGGTCCATGACCAAAGTGACTGGCACGCAAGGCTCTCGTTGACAACCGCCCCCCGCAGCCGCTATCGGCGCGCTCCTACCCGGCAGGCCCCATTCCGGCGCCTGCTCCGTGCCCAGATGGCGGAATTGGTAGACGCACCGTCTTCAGGTGGCGGCGCTGGCAACGGCGTGGAGGTTCGAGTCCTCTTCTGGGCACCATTCATCAAATTTTATGGCTTAATTTCAACCCCTTAGGGGACACCTTGGAATTCAGTCCACCTTCGAGTCCACCCTCAAGTGTTGATTTGCACTGAGAGTTGACCCGGGATTTTCATCGAGAAGTGACCCGGGTGGATGTTATGTCCCGCGATGCGGGTCATGGGTCAAGTGGTGGATTTTTCCTTTCTGGTTTTTGGGGCAGCGG
>JBFWSE010000095.1:0-13490 GCA_050248535.1 Novosphingobium sp. | reverse complement strand
ACGACCCTGACCACGCGGGGCGGGTTGTGGTCAATGTCCAGCACCCGCTCGCGCCGTTTGCCCCCGTCATCGGGCCAGGGCAGCGGCTCAACGAACCCTTGGTAGTTGGCGCGAGGGCGCTGGGGCGGCGCAGCCTCGGCTACAGCGCTGACGGTAGCGGTTTCGCCGTTACCCCCTTGGCGGGGGTGCGGCTCGTGCTGTGCGGGCGGCGCTGGGCCGCGCTCGCGCCATGCCACCAGCCAAGCCGGGTTGAGCGCGTCGGTCACCGCGCCATTTCCCATATTCGGTCGCGGCGCCACAGCCCCCAAACCCCGTCATCATGCCAACGGCGGATGCAGTTCAGAACGACCGGCATTTCGTGGCTGTCGAACTGGCCCGCGTCGATGCCCGCCTGTGTCTCGGCGGCGAAGGCGTCGAACGAGCCGTAAGCTGCCTCGAATGGCGAGCGTGGGGCGGTGCGCGCCTGTTCAAGCCGCTGGACGCGGGCAAGGAGGCTGCGCACCGCTGTCATAGATCAGGCTTGCCCGCGCCGCGATGCCAAGAAGGCCTGCACGCCTTCCTCCTCGCGCTTCGCCACCGACTCCCCGGCGTCAACGTCCGGTTCGGGCAGCGCCTCGGGCGGGTTCGGCGGGCCACCGGCCCGCGAGTTGAGCCAGTCGCGGATGCCGCTCATCACTTCCTTGTCACTCATGGTTCACCTCACGGAATCTGCGCAATCTTGCGCCATCTGAAACCCGACCGGACATGCACCTCCATGCCGCTGACGGGCGCGACGTTGACGCCCTTCTCGACATAGCCGATGGACCTGACCACGTTGGCGGCAGTGGCGGCGACCTTGAGCGTCCGCACCGACTTGCCGGTCAGCGTGGCAACGGTCGTGCCCTGCGTGATCGCGGTGGCGCGGCGCACCCCCAGGGTGGCGTTGGCGGGCATCTTGAAAGCGGCAGTCGCCGGGGTCGTGAACAGCGCCTTGAACTTCGGCACCGACATTTCCTCGCGCCGACGCCGGTCTGCGTTCGTTGTGGTCATCATAGGTGGAACACCCCCATCTTGAGCAATACGTCGAAGGCATCGGCGCGCGTGCGCGGGTCGTCGCAGTCGCGCATCACCTCCATCATCGACAGAATCACCGCCTCGCGGAGCAGCCACCATTCGCGCGAGGTCAGGCTGGCGATGGTGCTGGCGTGGTGCTGCACGAGGGCGACAGCATCCCGCTCGGGCACCCTGTCCCACGGCGGCAGGGTGCGAGCGACCGGGCGCGGGGGCCAGCCATTGATGCGCTGGCGGCTCATACCTGTTTCGCCTCTAGCATGACGATGCGCTGTTCCAGCTCTTCGGTAGCGCGGACGCTGGCGAGGGTGCCGATGGCCTCAATGATCTGCCTGCCCACATCGGGCGGAACCGCACCGCCAGCGATACCCGCCAGCACCGCCTCAATCTGCTGCGCAATCGGAGCGGTTGCATCGAACTCGAACTGCACCGGCTCGGTCTGGGCTTTCAGAACTGGCGCACACCGGGCGAGGACCAGCGCAGCGGCCTGCATGTCCCCTTCCTTCGCAGCGTCAATGACCACGCGGGCGATTGCAGGTGCATCGTCCATCAACGCCTTGGTGACGCGGCTGCGCTTATCCAAAATCCCCGGCGGGCGACCGTTCGGGTTTGGCGATGGCATCCCTTTGATCCATCGACCCGGCACGGCTTGGGCCTGATCCAAACAGTCGGTCATCATGCACCTGCCATGACAAAGTGCTTCTCCGCAGCCGTTTTGGCTTCACGAAGCGCCCGCGCCTTGTGTGACGGGGCACCGACTGCCTTCTCCATCGCGCCGAACAGGAGCGGGCCGTTGCGCTCGATCAGTTCCTTGGCCCCGACCATCGCCCGCAACCGCTTCGCCATGTCGGGCGAGGTGCGCTCGTGCCACATGCGGGTGTAGGTCTTCTGGATTTCGGCGGTCAGGCCGGACAGGTAGGGCGGCGCGCCAAGCAGGCTGCTCACCGTCACCTCGTCGCCGTTGTCCAGCGCCTCCTGAATGAACTTGTGCTTGTCCTCGGTGCTCATGTCCCGCACGAAGGCGCGAATCTCGGTCGCCACGGTGGCAGCGGCCTTCGTGCTGATCGGGGCGGTCAGTTCCGCCTCAATGTGCGCAATGCCCTTCACGAGGTTGCCCCGCACCGCATCGAACGTCCGCGTCACATGCTCGGTCTTGCGGCGGGCTAGATTGTCCGTCTCAATGACGACCTGCGCCTCATTCCACGCCGGGTTCGTCTTGGCAGCTTCGCGCGCCGCGTGAACCGCAATCACCGCCTGATACGCCTCATCGAACGCGGTCATGGTCGGGGCAAGCACCGCCTCGGTGTCTGCATCGTATCCATCAATCGACTTCACGTTGTCGGGATGGAGCGAGGGGGTTACGGCAATGGAGACTTTATCAGACATGGAGCCACCTACAGCTTGATACGGCTTGTTATTGGCTGCAAATTAGCTGTTCTCGCGATAGGTCCGCAACGATTTCAAATGTTTAGGTCTAGAATCCCGCTTAATCCATATATGTGGGGGTGACCGCAGCTCAACGAACACAGGTCAACAATCTATATCGAATCTATCTTGCGTCTATATAGAGTGTATGTCATACCGAGTCTCAGAAAGGAGATTCGATATGTCCAATGACGCCCTGATCGTGTTCACCGCCAAGTCCACCGAGCTAATCCATCAGCAGGGAGGAACGTCGTCCTGGGTTCTCAGCCCCGCAAGTATGCGCACCGTGAGATATGTCGTTTGCACCCGAAACACTGGCCGGGAACTTGATGAAGAGGATGGCCCCCGCACCGAAGCGCACGGCGAGGCGTTCCTCGTCGGCAAGGTGTCGGGTTTGAAGCAGGTGAAAATGGAGAACAACCGGAAGCGCTATCTGGTGCAGATGAGCGAGTATGCGCGGGTGTCGGTGCCCGACTTTTGGACCCACGACCGCAACCCGACGCGCTACACCGATACCGGCTGGTTGCGGGACCACGGCATCGACGTGGACACGCTGGACTGGCTGCCGATGCCCGACAGCGATGACGTCATTGCTGTGATGCCGCAGCCGGCTCTTAGCACCGAAGGTCTCACGATTGCGCAGGCCAAGCACGGCCTGGCTGCGAAGTTCGGTGTCCCCGAGGATGCCATTCAGATTATCATCAATGGGTGATGTATGAGCATTGAAATAGCGCGCGACCTATTCGAGTCAGCCCGAGGGCACGCCTTGTCGGGCAACCTGCTATACAATGCGGCGCTGGCCAAAGCCGAAGCGGAGGAGCGACCGGACCCAGCGCAATGGGCCTTCAGTGGACCCTACTCGATTTCCATCCACTATCTGATCGGGTTGAGCCTCGAACTGCTGCTCAAGACCGCGTATGTGCTGCATGGCGGCGGTGCGGATGACAATTCGCTGAAAGCGCTTGGCCACAAGCTGGTCGGGGCGCTCAATACCGTCGAGGGGCTCGGTTTTCACTCGGCAGCGCCAAATCTGCGCGAAATCGCCGAGCTTCTAAACGAACCATATGCGCAGCACCATTTCCGGTATTTTCAACCGGAGCAGATGCCCCTGCCCGATGTGCCAGATGTATACGCGGCGCTGCAAGTGCTGACGGACGAGTTGCACCCGCTCGTGTTTCCTGAATGACCACGCTTGTTTGCCGCGCGCCCCGTTCAACAGCGCGGTCGCACGACTGAACACCCTCTTTGATTGGTGCGTTTCCCTATAGGGGCTAACGCAGCAACGCAGCAAAATGCGTTGCGTGCGTGCCCTTTGTCCTTGGTGCGTTTAGCGCGGCAAAACGCACCAATAACGCAGCAACGCACCAAACGGCATCACGTGGTCATAGTGAACGACATGGGATGCAGGTAATGCCGCGCTCCGCCACGTCCGCTGGTCCCCATGTCCTCTTTGGCTAGGCGTTGGTCCTTCAACAGGCGCTGCACCGCCTGCCGAGTCGCCTTCTGCGGCAGCACCTTTGCGTCCTCCACGCTGTTCTGCGTATGCTTGACGCCGCGCACATACTCGTCGGCAATGAACTGCCAGACCTTGTCGTCCGCAAGCTGGTTGACGCGCATCGCGCCCGCTGTCTCGCCAATGTGGTCGTAATGGGTGAACAGGTAGCCGTGGCGCTTGAGGTAGATGTGCGGCTGCGGCGCGCACCAAGTCATTTTCGGGCGAGCAAGGACGAAACCCGCGTCCTCCCCCTCCAGCACGTCTCCGGTCGCCTCGGTCCATTTGTCCGCCGGGAGGCGCTGCAAAACGTGAATCATGCGCGAACCGTCTGCCAGCGCGCTGCCGCCGCGCCCGCTATACTGGTCCAGCGTCTCGTCACGAGCATTCGCCTTGCCGGTGTGGTGGACATAGATCACGCCGCATCGAGCCGCGTTGCGGATGCGACGGGCGGCGTCGATCATCCCTTGCTCGGCGTCGTTCACGCGGCTCTCGCCAACCCCGAAAGACACCATCGGGTCAACGATGAGGAGTGAGGGGTTCAGCACGCCGATATTGACGATAAGCCGGTCCAGCGCCTCACTCGGCATTACCACGTCTTTCGTCACCGTGGTCAGCTTGATGCCCTTCCCCGAAACGTCCGTGATGATCACGTCCTCGCGCACCGACCTCACCTGCTCCTCGGTTAGCTGCATCTGGAAGCACATCTGACGGAGGCGAGCTATCAGGCTTTCCCGGCTATCCTCTGCTGTCAGGATCACGACCGGGCCAGTGTTCATGACCTCGTGACCGAATAGGTCCAGCCCGAGCACAATGTGGATGACCTGATACAGGAGGAGGGTCGTCTTCCCGGTGCCGCCGGGTGCGATGAAGCAACCAACGTCCTCGTAGAACCATCGATCGACAATTGGCGGTTGAGCTAGGCGAGCGCAGCCCCACTCGGCATCGGTGATTGGGCCATCCAGTTTCAGGGGATTGGCCTGCTCCGTGAATTCGGCAAGCTCGTTGAGGAACGCTTTCGCCACCGTCACCAGTTTGCTCTTGTCGGCATATGAACTGACCTCGCTGGCGAGAACACGGTCGTCGTCCGGGTCTTCCGGCGGCGGATCATCCCAGAAAATGCCGAACTTTGCGCGGGCGGCGCGCTGCTCCTCGGTGAACGGCGGGGGAAGGGAAACGCCCGCTTGCAGACCTTCGCTGTCGTTTCGTAGGGTATTGCTGCTCATTGGTTGGATACTCCGGGTGCGGCAGGGTCTGCGAAACCCTGCCGCATTTCGTGACTGGGGCTAGAAATGGGCTGGAAACCTGCGGGCGATGCCGACGCACAGCGCGGCAATGCGTCAGTGGCTGCCAAATTCATGCTTTGAGGGGCGACTAGGCGGCGACCTTTTCCGCCGTGCTCTGCTTCGCCCCCGACGCCATCCAGCCCAGCACGTCGCGTTCCGCATACCAGACGCGGCGGGTGCCGGGCGGCGAGAAGAAGCGCGGACCCTCGCCGCGAAGGCGATAGTGATCCACGGTCGTCGGATGCACGCCGAGCAGCGCTGCAACCTGTTTCGTGTCGAGGGGACGCCCGGTCGGGCTGTAACCGAACAGCTCGCAAAGCTGGTCGAAGGTCATTTCGCTGGCGTTCATGCCGGTGACTCCACGCACCCTGTGCGCTCTGCGAGCGGCTGTCAGGGAAGTTGAGCTGTGGTCACCTGCCCCATACGGCGATTACCGCTGGGGGTGTCCGGTTCCTGGGGGATTGGCTACCCTTACTACGCCGGCTCGTGTCGCAGATGCTTCCTATCGCAACGCCCTGCGCGGCGCGGTCAACCGTGGCTGACGGGACAAGCTGTAACAAGGGTGCGATTGCTGTGCAAGCGACTCATGCACATGGATAATATCAAGGTGCGGTAAAGTGCGCGAAGCTGCCGCCGGGCAGGCTAAAGACTTTTGACTCCCAAGCCTTGCGCCACTTGACTGCGATATTGGCAGTGCTCACCGGCACAGGTCCAGTCAGCGTCAACGTCTTCCACTTCTTCGATATTCGGGAAAAACCACCCGCTGACTGTTCTTCACCGTATTCGTTATACCAAGAGGTGCTCTCAACATCTATCAAGTAGTCACTGAACACGCCCTTCCAAAGTGTCTCGTCGTGCGGGTCGATATACCACAACTCCTTGAAGTAATAGGCGTGCGCCCACTTCTCCCAAGGTCGAATTACATACTGTTCGATTTGCAGCCCGCTCTTTATGGTGTCGGCCGCATCCTTCATCTTGCTCGAAAGGATGCCCATCCAAATCACTGGCGTCCGAGCCGCAACATACCCTCCGGTTCGACGCTCCATCGCATCGTAAAGGATCGGCGTATGCTGCACCTCAACTGCGACCCTCGCGCCCTTCCCGTTGGTGATGAGCACATCAGCGCGGCGGTCGCCTCCACCTGAAAGCACCTCAACTTCGTAGTCCGCCTGATACCCCTTCGCTCGGAAAGCATCGCGGATGACTTTCTTCGCCAGCAGGTGCTCCCGCGTCTCGCCGGTGGCCCACGCGCACACGGTCGGCGGCTTGTGCGCAAAGTGGTGGATAACAATTCGACCTTGCTTGAGGATCACCTCCGCCTTGCAATTCGGGCAATGGTAGGGGAGTCCCTTCGTCGCGCCCCAAGCATCGACGCGTGTTTCTTGATGGAGAGCGACAAGCATTGCGCAAGAATAACTCGGCAACTGCAAGACGTCGAGTAACAGAATGGCGGCTGGGGCGGCTGCGCCGGGCGCTGGGGCGCGAGCAGCACCAAGCCGCCGCTACCCCGGCTCACTACCGGCCTCAGCGCTGTGCGCGGCGCTACGCGGCCTGCTTGGCCGCAGCCTTCTCCGCCGCCACCCGTCCCTGTTCCTCAATCCAATCCGCGATCTTCTGCGCGTCGGGTTGGAGCCAACCAAGGCGCGACAGATTCAGGTAGTTGCGTGCGGTCACGTCAGACTGCGCAGGCTTGTGGTTAGTCAGGAGGTCAGTGCGGAACTTCTCGATGAGGCAGATCTTCGTCGCGATCTCGCTAAACGTGCGCCGCAAGTCGTGCAGGCTGAGGTGCTTTCCGGCGATGCCGCTCACGATCTCCATTGTCGCGCGAGCGTCCATAATGTGTCCCGCCTTGCTCCACGAGGGGAACACATACGGGCTTGGCTCCGGGTCGCCCATCTTCACCTTGGCCTTGGGGCGGCGAGCCTTGAGCAGCGCCACCGCCTGACTGCCCAAGGGCAACCAGATGGCTTTGCCATTTTTGGGGTCGGGCAGATGCCACCACCAGCTAGAGGGCTTCTCACCGTCGATGTTCACGCGATCCCATGTCAGCGCCGCTGCCTCCATGCGTCGGCATCCCGTCAGAAGGGCGAAAATCGTAAGGTCGGTGCCAGCGAGTGCATCGCGGTTATGCGGGTCGAGGCGGGCAGCTTGCAGCGCGTTCCAGACCTCGCCGATACGCTCCTCATCAATGTAGCGGTCGGTCCGGTCGCCGGTCTTGGCCCAATGGCGCTTCAGCGCAGCGACGGGGTTTACCTCCATTATCGGGGTCTTACCGTCCGCGAGCATGTATTCGTCCATCGCAAAATTGATGAGAATGCGGAGCGTGACGAATGCGGCATTGGCGCTGGCAGGTGCAGCCTTCTTCCCCTCCAGCCCCTTCTTCGCCAGCTCCGCATGGCGATCCTTCACCATGTCGCGTGTGATGCTGGCGATGGGCTTGTTCTTCCACGCGGCGAACACCTTATCGACGTGCCGCCGATACTCCGCCGCCGTGCTGGGCTTGAGCTTGCCCGGGCGACCGACATAGGAGTCCAGAACGTCGCCAAGCGTGGTCAGCTTGGCTTGGTCGTCCGCCTTCTCCGCAATGGCCGCTTTCAATTCCTCGCGCGGGTCGATCCCCTTGCGGAACTTGTCAGCGAGAATGTCCATGGCGGCTTCGCGGGCCTTGTGCTCGCTCATTTCGGTTGAGGGACCGATGGTGAGGCAGACAGCTTTGCCGACGCCCTTCACCCTTCCCATCACGACATAGACCTTTTTCCCCTTAGGCGAGACCCTCAACCCGTAGCCTTTCAGCTTGTCATCCCAGTAGTTCTTGTAGGTGCCGACAGGCGGCTGAACCTTGTTCACGAAGTCCGTTGTAATCTTCACCATGATGCCCTCCGAAGCGCCTTTGTAGCGCATTTTTAGCAATCACGGCACAGCTAGGACAATCTCCCACAAACTTGCAACATCTATATATTACTGATTTATCACGGTATTCACTGCTAGAAACATCTGCCACCATCTAGCGCATAAACCGATTTGAAAAACTCTTAATCAGCGGGTCCTAGGTTCGAGCCCTAGTGCGTCCACCATTTTCTTGCATGGCCAGCACGGAAATCAGAATATTTCCTCAATTCAGGGCTGCGTCTTTGCAATGTTGAGCCCATATGCAGGTAGTTCAACCGCAAACCTCGGAAAATTTCGCCAGCATCTGTAACCATTGCCCGATCTCGAGCGAATCACGGGGCATGCTGGATCGCATGGAGCCTTTGCGATGATCGCTGACGACAGGTCGCTGTCGCGATTGATGGCGCTGGCCCAGAAGGGCGACCGCGAGGCCTATGCCGCCTTGCTGGATGCTGCGCAGGACTGGCTCAGGCGGTATTTTGCGCGCCGGGTCAGCCCGTTTCAGCTCGACGATCTGATTCAGGAAACCCTGCTGTCGGTCCATGCCAAGCGCGCCAGTTTCGACCCGTCGCGCCCCTTTCTGCCCTGGCTGGCGGCGATTGCCCGTTTCCGCTGGATCGATTGCCTGCGGCAAGTCTACCGCAACGAACATTCCGAGCTTGGCGAGGATATTGCTGCTCCGGCCGAGGAGCCCGGCATCAGCGCCCGCATCAGTCTGGAACGGCTGCTGGCCCATCTTCCGGAAGGCCAGGTGGAAGCGATCAAGCTGGTGAGGATCGAGGGGCTTTCGATAAGCGAAGCCTCGCGCATCACCGGGCAGAGCGAATCGCTCGTCAAGGTCAATATTCACCGGGGCCTGAAACGGCTGACCGGCATAATCGAGAAAGCATGAGAAATGGCTCGCGACAAACAGCAATCGACCATCGACCTTCTGGTCGCCGATCTCGAACCCGTGCGGCCGATGTCGCAGAGGCGCGGCATGACCGGCGCGGCAATCGCCGCCATGGCCGCCGTGCTGATTTCGGTTTTCGGCATGGGCATGAGAAACGATCTGACGGACGGAAAGGTCGATCCGATGTTTCTCCTTCCCGCCGGGCTGTTCCTGCTGATGGCCTGCGCGGCAAGCTGGACGGTGGTGCATATGAGCCGCCCGCAGGTCGGCAATCATCAGACCGGCTGGCAATGGGCCAGCGCCATGGTGGCGCTGCTGCCCTTGAGCGCTTTTTCGGTACTGCTGGTCAGGCGGTGGTCCGGCGGCACGCCGCACGTTGATACCTTTGGGCTGACTTGCCTGTGGAACGGCATGGCGCTGGGTCTGCTGGTCGCGATCTCGCTGGTCCTGCTGCTGCGCCGCGGGGCGCCGACTTCGCCGGCCCGCGCGGGCCTGGTGACCGGAATTGCCGCCGGCAGCGCGGGCGCATTCGCCGTCGCGCTGCACTGTCCGATAAACGATATCGTGCATATCGGCATATGGCACGCCGCAACGGTTCTGGTCGGTGGATTGGCCGGGCGGCTGATCGTTCCAAGACTGATCGGCTGGTAGCAGTCAAGCGGTTTATGTTGCATTGCACAATGAATGGAGTCATCTTCGCCGCGCAACGCAACGGCACGCGCGACCATAGCCGGTAGCGCCAGCCGCGAGGCCCCCGAACAGGGGCAGGAGCTAACATGCGGCGGACTTTTTCATGACTAGCGGTTCGGACCTTCGCCAAAGGCTGGCCGTTCTGCATGAGCGGACCGCCGAATCCCCGCTGTTCAACCCGGTCTTCCAGCTGAGCCTGGAACTGTCGCGCAAACTCGAAGCGGGAGACCTGTCGCTCGACGGGATTGGCGCGCTGGTCGCCGAGCTGGAATGCGAAAGCCTGCAAAGCCGGGCCAGCCGCCTGGTGCGCCTGCTGGCGCCGGTCGATCCAGACGAAAATCGCAAGCGGCTTGGTTCGCTGGCCTGCACAGGCGGCAATTTCGCACAGTTCGCCAGCCAGTGGGAACATCCGCTATTCCATGTCGTGTTTACGGCCCATCCCACCTTCCTGCTGACCCCGGCCCAGAGCGCAGCGGTCACTGCGGCTGCCAGCAGCGGCGATGTGTCCACCAGCACGGTGTGTATCGCCGATCCGGCAAGGCCGCCGATCACGCTCGATTATGAGCACGGCGATGCCATGGCGGCGCTGGCAAGGGCTCAGAGCGCGCGCGATGACATCAACGCGCTGTTGTTTGAGCAAGCCGCGCGGCAATGGCCGGGGCGCTGGCGCGAACTGCGGCCCATGCCGTTCCGCTTCGCCAGCTGGGTGGGTTACGACATGGATGGCCGGACTGACATCTCCTGGTCGACCAGCATCGCCTACCGCCTCGGCGAGAAGGCGATGCGTCTCAGCGGATATGTCGAGCGGCTATCGCAGATCGATCCGGCCTCGCCCTCACTCGCCATTCTGCGAGCAGCACTGGCCCAAACCGAAGACATGGCGGACGCCTTTGCACAGGATCTTTCGGATGCCGCCGCACTGTCGTTCGCCGCAAACCGGCTGACCGAGTCTGGACCGGGCCGGCTGACTTCGCTCGCGTCCATCATCGAACTGATCGAAGCGGCGGCGCGCGAAGCGGACGAGGACAAAGCGCGAGCCCTGCTGGTGCTCGCCTCGGCCATGCGTTGCGATGGCCTTGGCATGGGCGGCGTGCATTTCCGGGTGAATTCGTCGCAACTGCACAACGCCATCCGCCGCCGCATAGACCCGGAAGGCCAGATCGACCTTGCCAGCGGCACAGCGCTCAACCGCATCCGGGACCTGATCGACAAGGCCCAGCCACTGCGCTCGAACTTTGCCGCCCTCGCGACGGAGAGCACCACGGCCGTGCGGCAGTTCCTCGCCATGGCCCAGATCCTGCACCACATCGATGCCGACGCACCGATCCGCATGCTGGTGGCCGAATGCGAACAACCGCAGACCGTGCTCGCCGCGCTCTATTTTGCCCGGCTGCTGGGGATCGAGGACAAGGTCGATGTCTCGCCGCTGTTCGAGACCGAGAGCGCGATGGAACATGGCGAGCGGTTCCTAGACGCCCTGTTCTCGGAACCCGCCTATCGCGCCTATGCCCGCCTGCGCGGGCGCGTGGCGATCCAGACAGGGTTCTCGGACGCCGGCCGCTTCGTCGGCCAGCTTCCGGCCGCATTGGCCATCGAGCGCCTGCAGGGCCGTCTGGCCAGCAAGATGCAGGAATACGGCCTGACCGATGTCGCGGCGCTGATCTTCAATACCCACGGTGAATCGATCGGCCGCGGCGGACACCCGTCCAGCATGGACGACCGGCTGACCTGGCCGATGTCTCTCTGGTCACGGCACCAATTCGCCAGGGCAGGTATCCGCACCGAGCTGGAAGCAAGCTTTCAGGGCGGCGACGGATATCTGTTTTTCGGCACTCCCGAACTGGCGCTGGCGACACTGGCCCGCATTGCAGAACACGAATTGCGGGATCTGCCGCAGGACGACGATCCGTTCTACCGCCGCACCGACATCAGCCTCGATTTCTACCGCGGCATCCGCAATGCCCAGCGCGCCTACATGGGATCGCGCACCTATGCCCGGTCGGTCACGGCCTTCGGGCTCGGCTTGCTCAACGAAACCGGCAGCCGCAAATCGCGCCGTCAGTCCGATCTGGGCGCGGACCGGAGCATGAACCTTCGGCAAATTCGCGCGATCCCGCACAATGCCGTGCTCCAACAACTCGGTTATCCGGTAAACGTGATTGCCGGCGTCGGCACTTCCGCCGCGGCGAGCATCGAACCAGTGGCGGAATTGCTGGCCGCTTCGCACCGGGGGCGGCAACTCGTCCGCATGTTGCGGGCAGCCGACCGGCTGGGCAGCATCAAGTCGGCGGCGGCCTATGGCGAACTGTTCAATTCCGCCTTCTGGGCCAGCCGTCCCTATCGCGGCACCGAACGCCACCTTGAGCCGGCCTGCCTGGCGCTGGCCGATCAGCTCACTACCGACGACCGCAACAGCGGTTTCCGCACCATGACCTCTCGGCTGCGGGTCGATGCGGTTAAGCTGCATCGCCTGCTGGAGCGTCTGCCCGAGGACGACAAGGAGGCCGGGCGCGAAGACTTGCGGCGATCGCTCGGCGCGCTGCAGGCGCTGCGGCTGGCGCTGATGCAGCACCTGTTCCTCAAGGCCGTGCAAATCCCGCCCTTTTCCCGCGCCAACGACATCAGCCGCGAAGATGTGTTGCAAATGGTCTTCAGCCTGCGGATCGACGACGCGCTGGCGCAACTGCGCCGGGCCTATCCCATCGCCGCACCGGCAATCGGCGATTTCACCATGGACGAGCCGACCGACTATCCCGAAAACGCCGAACAGCCCTATGCGGCCGTGCGTGCGGCCTATGTCGAACCGATCGCCGATGCCTATGCGCTGATCCTGCGCATCGGCGCATCCATCGCCAACCACTTCGGCGCGCATGGATAGAACACGGCCGGGCGACTGCCCGGGGAGCATTTTAACTAATACTTTTCAATATATTGTGGCGGAGAGGGTGGGATTCGAACCCACGTTACGGTTGCCCGTAAACCGCATTTCGAGTGCGGCGCATTCGACCTCTCTGCCACCTCTCCTGAGAAGCGCATGACGCGAGCGGCGAAGCCCGGCCAGGTCGGCAAGGCGCGGCGGTTAGCCGAAGCCGAAGCGATTGCCAAGCCCTGCAAGCAGTGTCTCCCTGTGCAAATTCGGGCCGCCTGCCGCAGCCACGCTTGTTTCGCGCCTGCGAACAACCTATGTACCGGTTCATGGAACGTGCGAGCTACTATTCGCCGCAGGCGGGCAAGCTGGTCGATGCCCCCCGCCAGAACAAGGCCCGCTTCGCCATCGGCGACGTGGTCCGGCACAAGCATTTCGACTTTCGCGGGGTGATCTTCGATATCGACCCTGTCTTCGCCAACAGCGAGGAATGGTACGAATCGATCCCGCAGGAATACCGGCCCGTGCGCGAACAGCCGTTCTATCACTTGCTCGCCGAGAACGAGGATTCGTCCTACGTCGCCTATGTCAGCCAACAGAACCTGCTGGAGGATGCGGACGGAGGCCCGGTCGATCATCCATCGCTCGATCAGCTTTTCGAACGGTACGAAGACGGCAAGTACCGGCTACGCCGCGGCCTCACGCACTAGACCTGCTCAGCTTTTCAGCTTCCATCCCGACTTGAGCACCAGATAGGTGGTCAGGCCAAGCAGACCATTGAACACGCCCAGGCCCAGTGCGCTGTGCAGTACTGCGGCATCGCCTCCGGAAATATCGCTCGACCCGATAAAGCCATAGCGGAAACCCGAGATCACATAGAAGAACGGGTTGGCATGGCTC
>JBFWSE010000094.1:0-13628 GCA_050248535.1 Novosphingobium sp. | reverse complement strand
GAGGTCGTTGCCCTCGCGGGTGCGCTCACCGACGCCCGCGAAGACGGAAACGCCGCCGTGGCCTTTGGCGATGTTGTTGATCAGTTCCTGGATCAGCACGGTCTTGCCGACGCCCGCACCGCCCAACAGGCCAATCTTGCCGCCCTTGGCGTAAGGGGCCAGCAGGTCGACCACCTTGATGCCGGTGACGAGAATCGCCGCTTCGGTCGACTGGTCGACAAACAGCGGGGCTTCCGCATGGATCGGCGCGCGCTGATCGGCATTCACGGGTCCGCGTTCGTCGATCGGCTCGCCGATGACGTTGACGATGCGGCCGAGCGTCTTGGGGCCGACCGGAACCGAGATCTGCGCGCCGGTGTTGGTCACGTCCTGGCCGCGGGTGAGGCCGTCGGTGCCGTCCATGGCGATGGTGCGCACGGTGTTCTCGCCGAGGTGCTGGGCGACTTCGAGCACCAGACGGTTGCCGTTGTTATCGGTTTCCAGCGCGGTCAGAATCGCGGGCAGTTCGCCCTCGAAACTGACGTCGACGACGGCGCCGATGACCTGGGCGATCTTGCCGGTGGTGTTGAGAGCTGCGGTGGCCATGTTTCGTTCCTTGCCTCTGATCTTTTAGAGCGCTTCCGCGCCTGCGATAATCTCGATGAGTTCGGTGGTGATCGCGGCCTGGCGGCTGCGGTTGTACTGGATGGTGAGCTTGTTGATCAGCTCGCCCGCGTTGCGCGTCGCGTTGTCCATCGCGGTCATCGACGCGCCCTGTTCGGACGCCTGGTTTTCGAGCAACGCGCCGAAGATCTGCGTGCGCAGATAGCGCGGCAGCAATTCGGCGAGGATTTCCTCCTCGTCGGGCTCATATTCGACCGCGGCGCCGGCAGGGGCCGAGGCGTCGAGTGCGGGCGCGGGGACGGGAATGATCTGCTGCTCGGTCGGCTCCTGCACCAGCGCGCTCTTGAAGTGCGCGAAGAACAGGTGGGCGACGTCGAACTTGCCTTCGTCATAGAGCGCCATCATCTCGCTGGTGATCCTGTCCGCTTCGGCCACGCCCGGCTCGCGTACGTCGCTGGTGTCGAAGTGGTGCAGGATGCCCTTGGGCCATTCGCGGATCAGGGTTGCGCGGCCTTTCTTGCCGATGAGATAGAACAGCACGGTCTTGCCCGACGCTTCCAGCTCGCGCGCCTTGATGCGCGCCGCCTTGACGATGTTGGCGTTGAACGCGCCGCACAGGCCCTTGTCGCTGTTAGCGACAACCAGCAGGTGGACCTGGTCCTTGCCGGTCCCGGCGAGCAATTTGGGCGCGCCGTCCATGCCCGAGACCTTGCCGGCGAGGCTCGCCATGACCTTGGCCAGCCGCACCGCATAGGGGCGGGCGGCCTCGGCATTGGCCTGCGCCTTGCGCAGCTTCGCGGCCGCGACCATCTGCTTGGCCTTGGTGATCTTCTGGGTCGACTTGACCGAGTTGATCCGGCCCTTGAGTTCCTTGAGACTGGCCATTCACATTTCCCTAAACCCGCTCAGGCTGAGCTTGTCGAAGCCCTCGCGCGATACCCTTCGACAAGCTCAGGGCGAGCGGGGTTGGTGTAATTACGCGTAAACCTTGGCGAAAGCGTCGAGCGCCGCGACCGTCTTGGCCTTGGTGTCGTCGCCGAAATCGCGGGTTTCACGGATTTCCTTGAGGACATCGGCCTTTTCCGAACGCATCCAGGCCAGCATCTTGGCTTCGTAGTCCACCACCTGGTCGGTCGGGATGCTGTCGAGATAGCCGGTGGTGCCGGCGAAGATCGACACGGTCTGCTCTTCGAAAGGCAGCGGCGAGAACTGCGGCTGCTTGAGCAGCTCGGTCAGCCGCGCACCGCGGTTGAGCAGCTTCTGGGTCGAGGCGTCGAGGTCCGAGCCGAACTGGGCGAAAGCCGCCATTTCGCGATACTGCGCCAGCTCCAGCTTGATCGAGCCCGAAACCTTCTTCATCGCCTTGGTCTGCGCCGAAGAACCCACGCGCGACACCGACAAGCCGACGTTGATGGCCGGACGGACGCCCTGATAGAACAGCCCGGTTTCGAGGAAGATCTGGCCGTCGGTGATCGAAATCACGTTGGTCGGAATATAGGCCGAGACGTCGCCGGCCTGGGTTTCGATGATTGGCAGCGCGGTGAGTGAGCCGCCACCGTTGTCCTTGTTCATCTTCGCCGCGCGCTCGAGCAGGCGGCTGTGCAGATAGAACACGTCGCCCGGATAGGCTTCGCGGCCCGGCGGACGGCGCAGCAGCAGCGACATCTGGCGATAGGCGACGGCCTGCTTGGACAAGTCGTCATAGACGATGACCGCGTGCATGCCGTTGTCGCGGAAGAATTCGCCCATGGTGCAGCCGGTGTAGGGCGCGAGATACTGCAGAGGCGCGGGTTCGGAAGCAGTCGCGGCGACGACGATGGAATATTCCATCGCGCCGTTCTCTTCGAGCTGGCGGACGATCTGCGCCACCGTCGAGCGCTTCTGGCCGACCGCGACATAGATGCAATAGAGCTTCTTGCTCTCGTCGTCCGACGAGTTCGGGCCCTTCTGGTTGATGAAAGTGTCGATGGCGACGGCGGTCTTGCCGGTCTGGCGGTCGCCGATGATCAGCTCGCGCTGGCCGCGGCCGACGGGGACCAGCGCGTCCAATGCCTTGAGCCCGGTCTGCACCGGCTCGTTGACCGACTGGCGCGGGATGATGCCGGGCGCCTTGACTTCGACGCGCATGCGCTTGTCGGCGACAATCGGCCCCTTGCCGTCGATCGGGTTGCCGAGCGCATCGACCACGCGGCCGAGCAGGCCCTTGCCTACGGGCACGTCGACGATGGTGCCGGTGCGCTTGACCTGGTCGCCTTCCTTGATCTCGGCGTCCGAGCCGAAGATGACGACGCCGACATTGTCGGCTTCGAGGTTGAGCGCCATGCCCTTCACGCCATTGGAGAACTCGACCATTTCGCCCGCCTGAACGGAGTCGAGCCCGTGGATGCGGGCGATACCGTCACCGACCGAGAGCACCGAGCCGACTTCCGAGACCTGGGCCTCGGTGCCGAAATTGGCGATCTGGTCCTTGATGACCTTGGAGATTTCTGCGGCGCGGATTTCCATGACTAGCCTTTCATCGCGTTAGCGAGGGAGTTCAAACGGGTGCGAATGGACGAATCGATCTGGCGGCTGCCGATCTTGACGACGAGGCCGCCGAGGATCGCGGGATCGACGGAGGCATTGACTTTGACTTCCTTGCCCTCGCGCTCTTTCAGCTTGGCGGCGAGCGCCTTGAGCTGCGTGGCGGAAAGCGGATGGGCGCTGGTGACCTGCGCGGTCACTTCGCCGCGCGCGGCGGCGGCGATCGACGCGAAGGCCATGACGACCTGGGGCAGGGCGGAGAGCCGCCCGTTGCCGGCAAGCACGCCGAGGAAATTGGCAGTGAGCTCATTGACCTTGAGCAGCTTGGCGACGCCTTCGATGGTCTTGGCCGCCGCATCGCGGCCGAGGCGCGGATTGCGGATCAGCGCGGCAAGATCGGGTGAGGCCTTCACCGCCGCCCCGAGATTCTCGAGATCGGATTCGACGGCCGTCACCGCCCCTTTTTCGGACGCCAGATCATAGAGCGCCGCTGCGTAGCGCCCTTGCAAACTGGCCGTAATGCCGCCGGAAATCTCCACGCGCGTCGTTTCCCTCATACAGGATGGTCTGACGGGATTTGAGCGGCACAGGAAAGCGCCGCACCCCGCAGTCGGGGGCGCGCATAGCGACGATTTTGCTGCGATGCAAGGTGGAGAGGGGAATCCTTTTCACGCTGGCGTTGCGATCCGGTTTGCAAAGCTTGACCGGGCCTTGCCCGATTGCGAGAATAGCATCCGGGACAGGAAAATCGGAGGCGAAAATGCCAGCGGCGATTTCGCGCATTATTATATGCGCGGCGATTCTGGGACTATCGGCATGTAGCGGCAGCGGACCTCAGGTCCAATATGTCTCGGGCGTGCCCAACGCCGAAGACCTCGTCCCCATCCCCGGCACCAGATGGATCGTCGCCGGCGGGCTTGATGAGCCTGGCAAAACTTTCGGGCGTCTCACGCTGATCGATCGGGAGAGCAGGACCGCGCGCCTGCTGTTTTCCGGCGAATCGCCCGTCACATCCGACTTGCGTGACGGCGACCCGAAGTGCCCCGGTCCGCTGGAACCGGGCAAGTTCGGCGCGCATGGTATTGGCCTGCGGGTAGATGGCGAGGGCAGGGGCACGCTCTATGCAGTGAACCATACCGGCCGCGAAGCCATCGAGCTGTTCGCGCTCGACTGGTCGGGCAAGGAACCCACCGCTGTGTGGACCGGCTGCATACCCTTGCCCGAACGGGTGCTGAGCAATGGCGTCGCGCCGCTGCCGGGCGGCGCCATCGCCGTTACCTGGATGAACGCGCCCGAATATTTCACCGGACCCAACGGCCGCGAGCAGGCCGCGGCATGGATTCCCAAATTCGTTGCCGGGGAGACCACGGGCTATGCGGCGATCTGGACCGCGGCAGGCGGGTGGCAGAAGGTTCCCGGCAGCGAAGGATCGGTGCCCAATGGCATAGAGGCCTCGAAGGATGGGCGCTGGCTCTACGTCAATCTTTGGGGCAACCAGGAATTGCGCCGCGTGCCGGTGGGTGAAGGCAAGGCGGCTGGGGTCAAGCTCGATTTCATGCCCGACAACGTGCGCTGGGGCGATGACGGCAAATTGTGGATCGCAGGCGCGGCCGGCGACCGGCAGGCCTATTTTGAATGCTCCACCAAGCCCGGCTGCCACAATGATTACCGGATAGCCTCGCTCGATCCCGCGACAATGAAGGCCTCGGAATTGGCCCATCCCGACACCAGGCCCGACTTCGGCGATGCGACTGCGGCTGTCGGTGTTGGCGGCGAAGTGTGGATCGGCTCTAATCCTACGGAGCGCGTGGCCTGGATGCCCTACGGCAAATAGCGGCCTATTGCCTGCCGGGCGCCGGTGCCTGTTGCGCACTGCATCGATAAACCATCCGCTCGTTGGGCTCGGAGGGGAGCAAGGCCTTCAGCGCCATTTCCGCATCGCCCAGCTTGCGTGCCGCTTCCTCCCCCGCGCCGCACGAAGGCGCGCTGAACTTGGCGCGTTCCGCGCGCAGTTTCTGCATGGTATCGAGATCGAGCAGGTAGCGTTCGGTCTTGTAGGTGGCGGTTTCGGGATCGAAATTGGTGACTGTCACGGTCTGCTCTTCATTGGGTACCAGCGTGCGTGACCAGCCATTGGCGGACAGGCCATATTGCGTGCGGCCGTTGACGCAGCCTTGCGCGGTCCAGCTGAACGGTACGTCGGTGACTTGCGAGACCGTGACACGGCTGCGCTCCGGATCGAGCACGCACAGGTAATTGCCTTGCGGACTGGCCGAACTGGCCGAAGGAGCCGGCGAGGGGCTGGCTGGGGGCGCGACCATCTTCTGCGCACGCTCCTCGATCTCGGCAATGCCGGGCCGGGCGGACCAGGCGGCGACTGCTCCTATCAGCAGCGCACCGGCGGCCACTGCCGCCAATTTGGCTTCGCGCCGTTTGTCACGCGTGCGGAGGTAGAATGTGGCGCCGAGGGCTACAGTGGCCAGCAACAGGGCAAGTCCCGCCAGCGCCATGAAATTGTCGCGCGCCGATATCACTTGTGCTTGCGCCTCGCGACGCGCCCTTTCGAGGTCGGCGGCGCGCTTTTCCGCGGCAGCCCGCGTTTGCTCGTCCAAATGCGTTCTTGCGCCGGCCTGCCGTGCGGCTTCCGCCCGGTCGAGATCGGCGATCGAGCGGCAGGCGATACCAGTGGTTTGCGCCCGGATTCCAGCCTGCATCAGGAAACGGGAGATTTCCCGCATCGACACGGCGAAGTAGAATTCGCTGTCTGCCCCCGATGCCGCCTCGGTGCCGAATGAATTGATCCCCAGCACACGTCCGCAACCATCGAGCAGCGGCCCGCCGCTGTTACCCGCGCCGATCGGCGCAGTGTGCAGGATCGTGTCGAAGGCCTTGGACGAACGACCGGTCGAGACATTCCCGTGGGTCTTGACCGGGCTGGTCGGCGAGACGATGTCCGCCGCGTTGAGGCCCTGGGCCAGATCCACATTGCCGGGATAGCCGACGGCATAGACGTCCTCACCATCCGCTACCGGGCCGGTGAACAGCGACAAGGGCGGAACCTTGCCTGTTTCCGCCAGCTTGATCAGCGCCAGGTCGCGGCGGTGATCGATGGCGACGATCCGGGCAAACCACCCGCCCTTGCCCTGCGGCGGCACGACGCCGATGCGTACCACGTCGAATTCCTCCGCCGCTTCGACGACATGGGCATTGGTCAGGATAAGGTCGGGCGCGACTGCCACGCCAGTGCCATGGCCTTGCAGGGCGATGCGGTCGCCGGCGCGGGCAATAAGCACCACTCGCACTACACCGCGCGAAGCCGCGGCGATATCAGCGGGTTCCGCGTGGGCGGCAGTGGTGAGCAACGCTGACAGGGCGGCGAGCAGAATGGCAATCAGGCGCATGATCATGCCTTCTTGCATTCGCCTGCTTTGACCGCAAGCGGCGGGAAGCGGCGCAGCGGGTTTTGCGGCAGGACTTGCCTTCGAAAGGAGAAATGCCATGATTCCGCCCGTGACGATCGAGCCAATTACCGACGAAGAGGCCTGGCAGGCCGTGCTCGTCCGCGACCGGGCCAGCGACGGGCGTTTCGTCACGGGCGTGCTGACGACCGGCATCTATTGCCGGCCGAGCTGTCCGGCGCGGCACCCCCGGCGTGAAAATGTGCGCTTCTTTGCCGATGGCAATGCCGCAAGGGCGGCGGGCTTGCGTCCGTGCCGCCGTTGTTCCCCCGACGATGTGTCTCGCGATGAGCGCGCCGTGCTTCAGGCGATCGCCGCTATTCGCGCGGCCGAGCAACCCCTGGCGCTGGCGGGGCTGGCGGCGGATGCGGGCTATTCGGCGGCCCATTTTCAGCGGCTGTTTACGCGCGCGACCGGTCTTTCCCCTGCCGCCTATGCCCGGGCTCTGCGCCTGGAGCGTGCGCGTGAGGCTTTGAGCAACGGCGAGAGCGTAACCGGCGCGGTATACGATGCCGGGTTCAATGCCCCCTCGCGGTTTTACGAGGCCAGCGGCGAGCGGCTGGGCATGGCGCCGTCGGCCTGGAAGGACGGCGGGCGCGGCATAACCATCCGCTGGGCGGTGGTGCGGACCAGCCTTGGTCCGATGCTGGTGGCGGCGACGGACAAGGGAGTCTGCCGTCTTTCGTTCGATGAAGGCCGCGAGGCGCTGGAAGCGCGTTTCCCACAGGCCGAACTGATCGAGGGCGGCGAAGAGTTCGCCGGCCTGCTTGCCGATGTCGTGGCGTCGGTCGAGGCGCCCGCGGCAATGCGCCACGTTCCGCTCGATGTGCAGGGCACCGCCTTCCAGGAAGCCATCTGGCGAGAATTGCGCCGCATCCCCCCGGGAGAGACCCGGACCTATGCCGAAATCGCCACAGCCGTGGGCAAGCCCAGGGCTGTGCGCGCTGCGGGAAGCGCCAATGGCGCGAACAATGTCGCGGTGCTGATCCCCTGCCATCGGGTGATCCGTTCGGATGGCACGCTGGGTGGCTATGCCTATGGGTTGGAGATCAAAAGGGAGCTATTGGCGCGCGAACGAAACGAAGACTGACTGGTTTCGAACGAGTGTTGCCTATCGATCACTGGTTAACCCAAACTTGCCCGCCATATCGCAAATGGGTTGCAAGATTCCGGAAATCTGCTTTTGGTTTCAGCGCGTAACGGGAAAAACGCGAGGGACGAAACCATGAGGGTCAGGAATTCGATCGAAAAATTGCGATGGTTGCTGTCGGCGGCGGCTTTGGTGGCCGCGCCGGTCGCCGCGCATGCCGGAGAAGTCGAAGGCTGGAAAGCTGGCGACATCGTGGTCAAGTCAGGCGTTGCTGTAATTCTTTTCAACAGTTCCGCCGAGGTAAAAGTCAACGGCGTCGATGTACCGGGGGCCGGGGCGAGGCTGACTAACAATGTCACGCCATCGCTTGAGCTCGAATATTTTCCGACGCGCGATGTCTCGGTGGTGATCATCGGCGGGCTGCCACCCAAGAACAGCGCCTATGCCACGGGTTCGATCGACGCGCTGGGTGAAGTCGGGCGGGTGCGATATGGTCTTGCCGTTGCCGTGGCGCGTTATCACATCAATGCCTCGAAGCGTTTCTCGCCATTCGTCAGTCTTGGCGCGGGCCGTTACATCATTTTTTCCACCGAGGACCGCTCGGTGAAGAATCTCAAGGCAACTGGTGGCTGGGGGCCGTTTTTTCAGGCTGGCGCGGATTACCACTTCAATCGTCACGTCGGCTTTCAGGGCACGGTATCGTTCATTCCGATCAAGTCGGACGCCAGCGGCACGTCGAACGGCGTGCCGATCACTGCCAGGACGACAATCAATCCGCTAATCGTCAAGGGCGCCCTTTTCTACCGCTTTTAGCTCCGCCCCTCGCGCACCCAGCGCGCTGGCGGTGTTTCGATCTGGCCCGCGCGGTCCGGAATCCGTTCGCTGCGCTTCGCCGCATTGCGCAGGGCAGCCACTGAATTGGCGGTGCATTCGGTTCCCCTGATCGTCAGGCCCTTGAACGGGCGTTCGGTGACGTCCGGTTTGCCCGGCGGCGGCAACGGGCCGCAGAGCACGATCCAGCGGTTGAAGGCCGTGATCCGTCCCTGTGCGTCATGCGCGGTCGGTCTCATGCCGGCGTAGAAATACTGGTCTTCCGGCTTCCGGTCCGAATTGCCGCTCTTGCCGGTTGCCTGGTACTGGATGATGCGCGGATTGCCGGCGGCGAGGACGACGTCGGCGGTGTCTATGCTCGGATGCGGGTTACGGACTCCTTCTTCGTCCGAGAGCCACTCCAGCGTGGACATGCTGTCGCCTTCGACCACCATGGCGCCCGCACATCCAGGCCATTCGTTTGCAGGCAGCTTGTCGTCGAAGGTGCATTCGGCATTGTCGAGCACGGCCCACAGGCCATCGCGAAGCCTTGGCGCCCCTTCGGCATCCGCCGGGGTGAACCAGGGGCTTTCGGAATAGAGGAAATTGCAGCCTGCCAGCAGTACTGGCACTATCAAGACAGCCAATGTGTAGCGCATGATTATCCCCCCGCAACGGGCAGCCGAAGCTTGACCAGGAGACCGCCAAGGTCGTCGCTTTCGGCCAGTTCCACAGAACCGCCATAAATTTCCGCGACATCGCGAACGATGGCAAGGCCAAGCCCCGTGCCCGGCTTGCCGGTATCCAGCCGCGCGCCGCGATCGAAGATGCGCTGGTATTCCGCTTCGGGAATGCCCATGCCGTCGTCTTCTACCCAGATCTCGCACCAGCCGGGCTCGGTCCCGTGATCGACCGTCACGAAAACAGAACCGCCGCCATATTTCGCGGCGTTTTCGATCAGGTTGCCGAGGATTTCATCGAGATCCTGCCGCTCGATGGCGACCATGGCCTCGCGGTTGCCGTCGAGGTCGAACCGTGTGCGATCATAGAGCCTGGTCACAGCGCGCAGCACGGCTTCGACGCTGTCCCAGACATTGGCGCGCGACTGGCCGACGGCGCGCCGGCCGACCGCGCGGGCGCGGGCGAGGTGGTGATCGACCTGGCGGCGCATCACCGCGGCCTCGCGGATCACCGTGTCGGCAAGATCGGGCGCCTTGGCGGTGGCGGCGTTCATAACCACAGTCAGCGGCGTCTTGAGCGCATGGGCAAGATTGCCGGCATGGGTGCGCGCCTCTTCCGCCTGGCGTTCGGTGTGAGCAAGCAGGGCGTTAAGTTCCTCGACCATCGGCTGGACTTCGAGCGGCAGGGGATCGGTAACCCGGTTGGCGCCGGTCGTGCGCATGTGCTTGATCGCCTGGCGCACCCGGCGCAGCGGGTTGAGGCCGTACCAGGTCTGCAGGGCGGCCATGATGAACAGCCCGAGGCCGAGGATGACGAAGCTGTAGGCGAGGATCGAACGGGTCCGGGCGATCTGCGCATCCAGCTCGTCGCGGCTTTCGGCGACGGTGAACCACCACTTGGTGTCGCTGCCGGGCAGTTCGATGGTGCGCTCGATGACGCGCAGCCGCTCGCCTTCCCGTTGGGTGCTGTCGTAGATATGCGGCTTGCTGTCGAAATGGTCGCCGCGAACTTCGATGGCGCCATCCCATAACGAGCGCGAGCCGAAATCATCGTGGCCCTGGCCCTTGATCTGCCAGTAAAGGCCGCTGTTGGGTTCGAGAAAGCGCTGATCGCCTAGCGAGCGGACCAGAAATACATCGCCATCGGGCCCCACTTCGGCGGAACTGACCAGCGCCGTCAGCTTGTAGTTGAGCTGATTGTCGAACTGGCGCGCGATCAGGCTGGTGAGCGTGCGGTCGAGCGTAATGCCGCCGACCAGCAGCAGCACAGTGATCCACCCGGCCGCGATCAGCATGATCCGGGTGGAAAGCGATCCCGTATGCTTGGGCAGCACCGCGGCCTCTGCCCGGTCTTGTCCGGAGTGTTCCTCGGGCGCGCGCACCGGATCGGCCCAGGTCAGCGGCTAGCCGCGGGCTGCCGAGGGGTCGTCGAGACTGTAGCCCAGGCCCCGGATCGTCGTGATCACGTCAGCGCCCAGCTTCTTGCGGATGCGGGTGACGAAGACTTCGATGGTGTTCGAATCGCGGTCGAAATCCTGATCGTAGATGTGCTCGATCAGTTCAGTGCGGCTGACGACCTTGCCCTTGTGATGCATCAGGTAGGACAGCAGCTTGTATTCCTGCGCCGTGAGCTTGACCGGCTCGCCGTCGAGCGTCACCCGGCCCGAGCGCGTGTCCAGCCGCACGTCACCAGCGGTCAGTTCGCTCGAGGTATTGCCCGATGCGCGGCGGATCAAGGCGCGCAGGCGGGCGATCAGTTCTTCGGTCTGGAAGGGCTTGGCGAGATAGTCGTCGGCCCCCGCATCGAGTCCGGCGACCTTGTCCGACCAGCTGTCGCGCGCAGTCAGCACCAGCACAGGGAACTTGCGGCCTTCCTTGCGCCACATGCCCAGCACGGTGAGCCCGTCGATTTCGGGCAGGCCGAGATCAAGGATCACGGCATCGTAATCCTCCGTCGAACCCATGAAATGGCCGTCTTCGCCATCGGTCGACAAGTCGACCGCATAGCCGTTTTGTTCAAGCGTCGACTTGAGCTGTTTGCCCAGTGTCGGTTCGTCTTCGACGATCAAGAGCCGCATGGCCGGAATTCCCCCGTGAAACTGGATGTCAAATGGGGCGAAAGCCCTGTCTGGTCAAGCAACTGGCCCTGCATTCCTACCGCGACTGGTTCAAGACCGCGCCGGACCGGGCATCGACATCGACGAATACCACTTTTCCGTTGCGGATGAATTTGAGCCGGAAGGCCATGGCGACCGGATCGTATTCCGGGCCCAGGTATTCCGAACCCGGCATGGTCGGCAGGATCCGCTGTTCGATCTCGCGGATCGAGCGGATATTGCCGGCGCGCAATTCCTTGCGAACCTGCCCCTGCTCGCCCGTGTGCTGGGCAAGCGCGAAGGGAACCGGAAGCGCAAGCAGCGCGGGGATGAGAAGTGCGACCAAGGGTTTCATACTGGAAATGTGCCTAAAAGCCGTGGCTTGAACAAGGCGTGAATGTGTCAGGCAGCCCTGAGATGGGCGATATGGGCCTTGCGGATCGCCTTTGCCACAGGGCCGGGTGCGCCATTGCCTATTTTGCGGCTATCGACTTCGACAACGGGCAGCACCAGCGTGCCCGCTGCGGAAACCATGGCCTCGCGCGCGGCAAACAGTTCGCCGGGCGTGAATGGGCGCTCTTCGACGGCAAGGCCCATTTCGTCTGCGATTTCCAGCAGGGGAATGCGCGTTGTGCCCGGAAGCACGCCATGATCGACCGGATGCGAAACCAGCACCCCGCGTGCATCGACAATATGGACGTTCATGCTGGTCGCTTCAGTGACATGGCCGTCTTCGACCAGCAGGGCATCGTCCACGCCGGCCTCGCGGGCTTCCTGTTTCATCAGGATGGCATAGAGCAATTGCGTGGTCTTGGCCGTGCGCAGGCCCCAGCGCAAGTCCGGCCGCAGCACCACGCGCAGGCCCCGTTCGGCGCGCGGATCGTCGATCAGCGGCACGGCCTGGGTGTAGGCGATGCGTGTCGCGGGAAGCGGTGCGGGCGTCAGGAACGAGCGGTCGCCGCTGCTGCCGGCAGTGACCTGAATATAGACCATGCCTTCGTCCACCCCGTTGCGGCGGATCAGCTCGGCAAGGACGGGAGGCCAGTCGGTTGCATCCTCAATTGAGGCCAGCCGCAGCGAATTGACCAGCCGCGCCGCGTTGCGCGGCCAGGTGGGCAGCCTGCCACCAATGATCGGCGCGACTTCATAGACGCTTTGCGCAAACAGCAGACCCCGGTCGAACACCGATATGCTAGCCTCGCTTTCGGGGAGCCATTCGCCATTGAGCCAGACTGTGCGCATGGGGCCTCCTCCCTCTCCCTTGCCCGGTTGTCAACGTGCGGCTAGGGCCCGCCGCCATGGCTGCCGCACCGATCCTTGGCTGGGAAGGGCTGGGTCTGATCCAGGGATCGGGCTGGCTGTTCCAGGATATCGACCTCTATATCGCCCCGCGCGACCGGCTGGCGCTGATCGGCCGCAACGGCGCGGGCAAGACCACGCTCTTGCGCCTTATCGCAGGTCAGATCGAAGCGGACCGGGGCAAGCGCACGCTCCAGCCGGGGCTGAGGATCGTGCTGCTCGAACAGGACCCGTTCTTCACCGGCTACGACACGCTGATGGACTTCGCGCTGCACGGACCCGATGCGCCGCCGCGCCACGAAGTGGAAAGCATCGCGGGGCAACTCGGCATTGACCTGTCGCGCCCGTCCGACAGTGCTTCCGGCGGGGAGCGTCGTCGCGCTGCCCTGTGCCGCGCACTTGCCAGCGATCCCGACCTGCTGCTGCTCGACGAGCCGACCAACCACCTCGATCTGGGCGCGATCGACTGGCTGGAAGACTGGCTGTCGCGCTACAAGGGCGCTTTCGTGGTGATCAGCCACGACCGCACGTTCCTTACGCGGCTGACCAGGTCCACCCTGTGGCTCGACCGGGGCGGCCTGCGCCGCAAGGAGATCGGCTTCGGCGGTTACGAGGCCTGGGAGGAGGCAGTCTATGCCGAAGAGGCGCGCGCGGCGGACAAGCTTGACGCCAAGCTGAAGATCGAGGCCCACTGGCTGGAGCGCGGCGTCACCGCGCGGAGGAAGCGCAATCAGGGCCGACTGGAGAAGCTGTGGGAGATGCGCGCCCAGCGGGCGGCCATGCTCAATCCGCAGGGGACGGCCAAGCTCAATCTGGCCAGCGACGATATGCGGACAAAGTCGGTGATCGTGGCGGATAAGGTTTTCAAGCAGTTCGGGGATCGCACGATCATCAAGGACTTTTCGCTGCGCATCCAGCGCGGCGACCGGATCGGTCTGGTCGGGCCCAACGGCTCGGGCAAGACTACTCTGCTCAAGCTGCTGACTGGCGAGCTGGCCCCCGACGAGGGCGAGGTGACACTGGCCAAGACCCTGCAGGGCACGGTGATTGACCAGCAGCGCAGCCTGCT
>JBFWSE010000093.1:0-13690 GCA_050248535.1 Novosphingobium sp. | reverse complement strand
ATTACATCGAGATGTTCTACAACCCGGTGCGCAAGCATGTCAGGAACGGGATGCTGTCACCCGTCGAGTTCGAACGGCAGCAGATTTTGAAAGCGGAAGGCGTCCAGAAAACTAGGGGCTATTCAGTGGGCGTGTGAGGCGGATGACTCACCCACCCCTAACCCCTCCCGCAAGCGGAAGGGGAACATGCCATCTCAGGCGTAGCCGTCGCTCACCTTGTACACCCACAGCTGCGAAGCCGGCGCATCGAGTGCGTCGGAAATGGGCATCAGCCCTTCCGCGCCGCGGCGGCCCATTTCGGCCATCAGTGCACCGATGTCGTCGGTCTCGATGTCGTAGATCGCCAGATACTTCAGGCCGGGCTCGCCCGCCACGGTCATCACCTGCTCCAGCCGGCGGCCGCCGGTGACGCCGGGGATGGCACAGATGTCGCCGAAGTGCTGGTTGTCGTACCACTCGTTGTAATCGTCGTCGCGCCCGGGCTGCGCCTGCGATTGCACGACCATCGAATATTTTGCCATTTTTCGGGTTCCTCTCTTTTTGAATTGAGCTGCTTTTGCTGCGCCGCCAATCAGGCGTCAAGCGCCGCCATGTCCTCGGCCGTGAGCTGGACATCGACTGACTTCAGGATATCGCTCAGCTGGTCGAGCCGGGTCGCGCTGGCGATGGGCGCCGTCACCGAAGGCCGCGCCATCAGCCAGGCGAGCGCCACTTGCGCCATGGTCGCATTGTGGCGCTTGGCAACCTCTTCCAGCCGGCCCAGCATGGCGATGTTGGCATCCGTGCTATAGGCCGCCGCCGAACCGCCGCGCGCCTTGCCTTCGAAGTCCTCCTTCTTGCGGTACTTGCCGGTGAGGAACCCCGCGCCGAGCGAGAAATAGGTGATGACGCCCAGGTTGTGCTTGACGCAAAGGTCCTCGGCCTCGCCTTCGTAGTCGCCGCGGTGCGCCAGATTGTAGTGCGGCTGGAACGATGTGTAGGCGGCCTGGCCGGGAGCGGATGATCCCAAGGCCTCGGCCAGTTGTGCGTTCGAATAGTTTGAGGCCCCGGCCGAACGGATCTTGCCCGCATCGATCAGCCCCTGGAAGGCTTCCAGCGTCTCGCCGATCGGCACGGTGTCATCGGCGCGGTGCGACATGTAGACGTCGATATAGTCGGTCTGCAGGCGTTGCAGCGAGGCTTCGCAGGCGCGGGGCAGATAGCCTTTGCTCAGGCCCCTCAGGCCCTCGCCCATGGGCAGGCCGCCCTTGGTGATCAGCACCACCTTGCTGCGGTTGCCGCGCGCCTTCATCCATTCGCCCAGCACCGTCTCGCTCTCGCCGCCCTTGTGGCCGGGAACGAAGATCGAATAGACGTCCGCCGTGTCGATGGCGTTGAATCCGGCGTCCATGAAAGCGTCGAGGATGGCGAAGCTCGCTTCCTTGTCCGCTGTCCAGCCGAACACATTGCCGCCGAGCACGAGAGGCGCGACCTCAATCCCGCTGGCGCCGAGTTTCCTGAATTGCATGCCGATTCTCTCCCATGTTTTGTGCGGAGCCTAGTTGACCCGTGGCGGCAATTCAAACAGGCTTCGCGGCATGGAACGATTTCCCGTCCTCGCCAAAGCGGACCTCGACGAAAAGCAGCTAGCCCTGTGGGACGAGCTGACGCTGGGCCCGCGCGGGTTTTACACCGGCGGGGCGGAGGCAAAGCGGCTGCCCGATCTCTACAACGCCTGGCTGCAGTTTCCCGAATTCGGCAAGCTGATGGTCGATCTTGGCGGTGCGGTGCGGGCCAATGCGGCTTTGCCGGGCAAGCTGCGCGAACTGGTGGTGCTGACCACTTCGGCCTTGCTCGGGGCCATGGTCGAATTCGATTTCCACGTGCCTTTCGCCACGAACGAGGGACTTTCCTCTGTACTGATAGAGGCACTGCGCGAAAGGCGGGAACCGCCTTTCGGCGACGAGGCCGAGCGCATTGCCTGGCAGGTGAATGTGCAATTGCTGCGCACCGGCGCACTGAGCCATGAGACGCGCGAGGAGGCAATCGAGGCCTTTGGCTATGATGGGCTGATGCTGCTCATCGCCAATGTCACGCTCTATGTTGCAACTGCTTACACGACCAATGTCGCGCGGGTGAAACTGGCCGAGGATTTTTCCGCCGATCCGAACAAGCTCAAGGAATTCTTCGCGGGTAAGGAGGTTTGACCGAATGTGCTACGCAAAGAGATTGACCTTTGCCCCTGCTTGATGGCAAGCGCGCTGCATCGTCGTTGCGGCGCAATGCGGGTATAGCATAGTGGTAATGCACTAGCCTTCCAAGCTAGCTAGAGGGGTTCGATTCCCCTTACCCGCTCCACCCTCCAGGCCACTGATGGGCCACAGGAAAGTCATGCCGAAAAATTCGCTTCTTGCCGCTCTTGCGCTGCTTGTGGCGGCGGGGGGCGCTCAGCTTTGCGCCGGTTCGGCCGCTGCCAGATCGCGCACAGGCCTTTCCGCTTCGGCAAGCCGCGGGCTGGCCTTTGCGCAGCAGCGCTGCTCGGCATGTCATGGAGTGGTGGCGAACCGCTCCTCGCCCAACCCGGAATCGCCGCCCTTCGAAGACATCGCCAACCGCCCGGGTGTTACGCAGGCGACACTGCGGCAATTCCTGCGCGATTCGCACAATTACCCGCTGGCGATGAATTTCGAGGTCGAGAACGCCCGCATTCGCGACCTTGCCGCCTATATCGTGACGCTGAAGAAGCCCGGTTATCGCCCGCTGGTGAATTGACCCGCCTTGTTGCGGCGCCTCATCGCACCGCGCCTATTTCCCGGTAGCGATCGATTGCATCGGCATCCAGGCCGAGCCCGCGCAGCACTTCGTCGGTGTGTTCGGCGAAGTCGGGAGCGCGCGGGACCTGGCCGGCTTCCTCGTTGAACAGGATCGGCGGGGCGGGGATCTTGAAGCCGCCGGTCGGGTAGTCGACGTGGCTGAGGAAGCCATTGGCGATTGTCTGCGGGTCGTCGTAGATTTCCTCCGGCGTCTGGATCGGCGCCCAGGCGCCGCGCGCCTTGACCAGGATTTTCTTCCATTCATCGAGGGTCTTGGAGGCAAAAGTCTCGTCGAGGATCGCCAGCATGTCGGCGCTGTTGGCGACGCGCAGCCGGGCACTGGTGAAGCGTGGATCGCTGGCCAGTTCGGGCCGGTCGATCAGCTGCATCAGATCGACGAAATCGCGGTCGTCATCGCCCAGGAACAGCAGGTTGATGAAGCGCAGGTCCTTGGTCTGGTAGATCTGCCGGAGCGCAGAGACCATGTCGGCGGGAACACCGGCAGGCGGCGGCGGGCGTTCGGCCTTGCGGAAGGTGCGCTGGCTCTGGCCATGGCGCGCGGCCATGATCGCCAGGCCATTGAACCACACTGCCGTGCCCATCAGCGAGCTGTCGACCACCAGCGCCTCGCCGGTCATCGCCCGGTGCAGCAAGGCCGCGCAGATGCCGCCGGCGAAGACCATGCCCGAAATGCCGTCGCCGTGGCCGACCATATGCGTCGGCCAGGGCGAGCCATTGCCGTCCATCGCCGACTGGCCGAGCGAGCCGCGAAACCACCAGGCGATCGAATCGTAACCCGGCCGGTCCGCCTCGGGACCCTTGGGCCCATAGCCGCTGCCGCGCGCATAGACGATGTCGGGGTTGATCTTGCGGATGTGCTCGACGTCGACGCCGAGCCGCTGGCGGGTAGGCCGCAGGTATGAGGTGAGGAAGACGTCGGCATCCTCGCACAGCCGGTAGAGCAGCTCGCGGCCTTCGGGCTTGGTCAGGTCGAGCGCGATCGATTTCTTGCCGCGGCTGTAATGCTTGAACTGGTCGCTGGCGCCGCCGGGCGAGACCGTGCCGCCCATGGTGCGCATCGGATCGGGCGCCATCGGGTTTTCGACCTTGATCACGTCGGCCCCCCAATGCGCCATGACTCCGCCTGCCGAGGGGACGAAGGCCCACATGGTGAGATCGACGACCTTGATGCCTTTGAGGATTTCCATTGCTCTCTCCCGTGCGTTTTGCGCTTGTCTATTGTCATGCCTCGCGCGCAACAGGGCGGCAAGCAGGAATGGAGAGCATGATGGGACCTGAAGGCTACGATCTTGCCGGGCGTGTCGCCCTGGTCACCGGCGGCAGCGAGGGCATCGGCGCGGCGACGGCGCGGCGGCTGGCCGAATGCGGCGCGGATGTCGTCATTTCGGGGCGGACCGAAGCGACACTGAAGGCGACAGCCGGCGCGATTGCCGGGGCGACCGGGCGGCGCTGCATCGGCGTGACGGGCGACATGCGCGACGAGGATCAGGTCAAGGCGCTGATCGCGCGGGTCATGGCGGAATTCGGCCGGATCGACGTTCTGGTCAACAATGTCGGCTGGGGCACGCATGGCCTGCTCGACGGCATGAGCACAGAGCATTACCGCGGCGAATTCGCGATCAACATGGACGCGACTTTCTTCTGCGCGCGCGAGGCTGTGAAGTACATGATCGCGCAAGGCTCGGGCGCGATCGTCAACAACAGTTCGGTGGCGGGCACCAAGGGCGTGCCGGGGCTGGGCGCCTATTCGGCGGCCAAGGCGGCGATCCAGATGTTTACCCGTGTGGCGGCGGCGGAATGGGGGCCCAAGGGCGTGCGGGTCAACTGCGTCGCGCCCGGCATGATCGCCACGCCCAACGCCAGCAAGGATTTCGAGCAGAGCGGGCTGGACATTGCCCAGTTTAGCCAGAACTTCCCGCTGCGCCGCGTCGGCCAGGCCGAGGATGTCGCGCGGGCGATCCTGTTCCTGGCGAGCGATGCTTCGTCCTACATCACCGGGGCGGTGGTGCCGGTGGATGGTGGGCCGGCCTAAGCCGCCCCCACCACTGCGATCAGCGGATCGCCATCCATGCCATTGGCCAGCACTTTCGCCTCGATTTCCGAAAAGCCCACGCGCCGCATGTAGTCGCCGACCAGCGAAGCATGTTCGCGCAAGTCGAGCGAACGCCAGATCGCCACGGCCTTGGTCGGAAAGCATCGGTTGGAATAGCTGACGATGATCTGCGCGCCCGGTTTCAACACGCGGCGGACCTCGCCGAATACGGCCACCGGGCGGCACAGATATTGCACGCTGACGCAGCACAGCGCGGCGTCGAGGCTGTCATCGTCGAGTGGCAGCACGGGATCGCAGTTGAGATCCTGGACGAAGCGGCGAGTGAGGCGGGGGTTGGCATCAAGCTCTGCCCGATTCATCCCGTGGCCGATCACTTCGGCCAGTTCGAGCGCGTCGGGCAAGTGGCTTACCCAGCTCGACATCAGGTCGAGCACTTTCCAGCCTGGTTGCAATGTGTCGCCATAATAGTCACGCAGCGCGGCGATCGCCTGGTCGTCGATATGGGTGACGAGGCGCGGGGGGCGATAGAACAGTGCGTCGTCGCTCTCGTCGATCCGGTCGAAAGCGGCGGGGGGGAAGGGCGGGGGGTTGGCCGCGCTCAAGCGGGTTGCTCGGGTTCGGCGAAAGTGCCTTCGGTATTGCCGAGGATGAAGCTGGCGTTCATTTCGACACGGCCGCGCCGGTCTGGATTGACGAACAGATCGAAGCCCTCCTGCATTTCGGGCATGACCAGCACGGGCCCGTTGCCGAGGTTTTCCAGCGTCAGCCGCGCGACATGATCCGAGGGCACGCTTCCGCCTTCCTTGTAGACGATCCCCAGCCGCGCCATCGCCGGTGTATCGGTCGAGCCGACAACGACATGCAGTACATCGACTCCGTCCTGTTTCAGTTCCCACCACAGCGCTTCGGAGAGCATCTGCGAAAAGGCCTTGGCCCCTGAATAGGCGGCGACGCTGGGGCTGCCGGCGACGCCCGCGAGCGAGCCCATCAGCACAATCCCGCCACTGCCGCGCGCGGCCATGCGCCGCCCGAAATGGTGGGCAAGGATCGCCTGTCCCTCGACGTTGAGCCGGATCACTCGCAACACATCCTCGAGCGGCCAGCCGAGATAGGGCCCGGTGCGGTGCGAGGCGCCGGCGTTGTAGATGAGCAGGCCGACATCCAGATCGTCGGTCGCAGCACGGACCTGGTCCAGCATGTCGGGCGCCGTGAGATCGAGCGCGAGGGTGCGCACTTCGACATTGTGCCGCAATTGGATTGCCGCTGCGGTTTCGGCCAGCGCTTCGGGCTTTCTCGCCATCAGCACCAGATTGATGCCGTCTGCCGCCAGTCGTTCGGCCAGTGCCGCACCGATCCCTTCGGAACCACCGGGGATGACAGCCCAGGGTCCATAGCGAGCACTATCGACCGCTCCGGTCACGCTGCTTGCGGCTGATCCGCCTCCCAGCGTCCATGGCCATAGTCGCCCTTGATCGTGGTGCGGTGGACCATGCGGTATTCGTCCGGGTTGCAGCCGGTGGCTTCGTGCAGCACCCGGTGGTTGTCCCAGATCACCATGTCCGACGGATTCCAGTGGTGATAATAAGGCTTGATTACCCGCATCGCCTCTTCCCAGATTTCGCCGAGCAGTTCGAAGGCCGCGTCGCTGCGGTCGCCGACAATGCCGCGGCAGCCATAGGGCGTCATGTGGAACACCGGCTCGCCGCTTTCACGTGTCCACAGGATCGGATGGACCGAGCAGGGCGTCTGTCCATAGTCGTCTTCCAGCTGGCTTTCATGCAGCCGGATGACCTTGAAATTCTTGGGCAGGCCAAAACGCTGCAAGGTATAGCGCAGATCGAGGTTGTAGAGCACCTCGACCCCTTCCGCCTTTTTCAGGATCGCCGGATCCATATCGCGATAGATCTGGATGCCGTCGGCAAAGGCCGTCTGTCCACCATCCTTGGCGATCGACAGCGAGCGCAGCACGCCGGCATAGTTGAGCTCGTTGTTATAGGCATGATCGAAGTGCCAGGGCTGCCAGGTGGCGAGCTGCTTGCCGTCGATCTCTACGATCCCCGCATGCGGCCCGGAGCTGATGGCGATGACGCCCAGCAGCTTTTCGGAATCGGCGCGCTCGACACTGGCCACCGGATGGTCCTTCAGCGGCCCGAACACCGTGCTGATCGCCACCTGCATTTCAGGTGTTTGCTCGACGTCCTGAAAATGGATCACGCCGCATTGGCGAAACAGCTGGCGCAGCTCCTCGCGCGTTTCCTCGTCCTTGAGCACTTCTTGCGTCACACCCGAAACGCGTTTGCCGAACGAGAGGTTCGGGTCGAGGGTATGGATTTCGATCTTCGCCATGCCGGAGACTCCCCTTGGCCGCCGCTGTAACTTGGGCCGGCAAGCCTTTGCCGGGGATAATCCGTCAATGCGGGGTCCGATTCAAGAAAATCCTTCCCGCAAGGCTTACGCCGACGCGATGCCTGGAGTTCAATTCGGCGGGGGCAGTGGTGCCGGCTGCAGGATTCGAACCCGCGGCCCCCTGATTACAAATCAGGTGCTCTACCAACTGAGCTAAGCCGGCCCTGGCATGCGGACAGCCCCATAGGCGCAGGCGTGGGCTTGGTCCAGTGGGCAGTTCAGAACAGGGCGCGGGGTTTGTCTTCCTGCATCATCGCCTGACGCACCAGCGGGATCGGCGGGCCGCCGTAGGAGAGGAACGTGTCGTGGAATGGCTTCCACGCGGCGCGGCCGCCGCGGCTTGCGGTCCAGTCCTCGCGCAGCTTGCGGATCAGCAGTTTGCCCAGCGTGTAGTTGAGATAGGCCGGATCGTAAGTGCCGCGCGCGGCCTGCTGGTCGGCGTTGCCTTCGTCCTGCATGCACTTGTCCATGAACAGGCGCTTGGATTGCTCCACGGTCATGCCCCGCGCGTGCAGGCCTATGGCGGAGAGGAAGCGGCAATTGCGCAGCAGGGCCTTGGAGAGCTGGCCGATGTGCACTTCCGGATTGCCATCGCCGAGTCCGGCCTCGACCATCATTTCCTCGCTGTAATGCGCCCAGCCTTCGGCAAAGGCATAACCGACGAACAGCCGGCCGACTTCGGAACTCGAACGGTTGGAGTGGAGGAACTGGAGGAAATGACCCGGCATGATCTCGTGGACGCTGGTGAACAGCAGGTCGTTGATCGCCGGGACATAGGCCAGCTGCTTCTCGCGCGGCCAGGAGGGGTCTGGCGGCGAGATGTAGTAGATCGAAGGGATGTTGTGTTCGAGCGGACCGGCGGGATCGATATAGGCGCTGTTCTGCCGGTTATAGGGCGGGCTTTCGCGCACCAGCGCCTTTTCGGTGCCCGGGATGGTCACCAGATCGTGCCGTTTGACGAATTCGGTGAGCACCGGGATCTGCTGCGTCGCTTCGGCAACCGGGCCCCGGGCGGGCTTGCGGGCATTGAGGCTGCTCATGCAGTCTTTCACTGGGGAGCCAGGCGCGAAGCGGGCGCATTCTTCAGTGAGTGCCCTGAGATTGCGTTCGAGGTCCGCGCGCCCTGCCGCTTCCAGGTCGTCGAGCGCAATGTCGACGGCCTCGGTTTCTTTCAGCATGCGCGAAAAGCGTTCGGCGCCTAGGGCGAAATCCTGAGCGGCGCTTGCTTCCTGGCCTTTCATCCAGTCGCGCAGTCCATCCATGGCCTTGGCGGCCTGTTCGGAGGTTTCGACGAATTCGGCCTGCAACTGCGCATCCCTGACGTCAGCAAAGGCGGCGCGGGCGTCGCCGCGATAGTAATCGGCAAAGCCGCCGAACCCGGCGATGCCATATTTGACGAATGTCGCGGGCAGGGGGCTCTTGAGATTGGCGCGGATCTGGGCGGCGGCTTGAGGCACGGCCTTGAAGAAGGCGATCATCGCTTTCATCCGCTCCGCCTTGCCGGCATATTCGCGCGAGACATAGACATTGGGATCGAGCCCGCCACCGACATACCACGACGGATTGGTGTGCGGCTGGTCGGCATCCTCGATCCAGAACAGCTCCCGGCGGGCCGCCTGAACCAGATAGTCGCGCTCAAAGGCCTCCTTGCTGGCGAGATTGCGGTAGGCCCCGGCCTCGTCGACCAGCCGGTGCAGAAATTCGCGCCGCGCCTTGAGGCCCGCTTCACTCCAGTCGGGCAATTTGCCGTCGAAACGGTGATCGCCCTGATAGACGGCAAAGGCCGGGTCATGCTGGTACCATGTCTCGATGTTCTGGCGCACGAACCGGTTCCAGTCCTGCTTGGGCGCGGACTGGCTGCACGACATCAGGGCAAGACCGGCAAGACTGGCCAGCAGGATCCGTTTCATCGGAATCTCCCAAAGAATTGTTGCGACTGTGCGGGCTATCCCGCAGTATCTGACATCTCTGTAAGTAACTCAACGCCAAAGGTCCAGCCTTCGGTTCGCGCGATCTGCCTGGTCATGCCTTGCGGCTCCCACAAGTGGCGACGCAGACCGGCATTGCGCAGCCAGGCGGAAGTCAGGATCGCATCTGTGGCGTGATCGTCGTAGCGGGCGAGGGGGACATGCGGGGCAGAGCCCAGCCGGTCCAAAGCCTCGTCGAGCGCCGAGGCGTCGCGCAGCTTGCTTCGCCCGGCGCGCAGTCCGGCGGCGCGGGCGGCGAGCGCGGTGTATATCTCGATCACCACGGCGCCGCGATCGGGCAGAGGGTCGAAAGGCCAGATTGGAACTGTGCCGGATATCCGGTGCAGCACGCGCATGCCTGTGAGGCTGGACTTGCCGACCTGCGCCGCTCCTACCAGATTGAAGCAACTGTAGGGCGAAAGGCCCATGCTGCGCTGCCCCAGTTCGCAGACGCGCAGCCGCCCCCGGCCTGGCGGGTGCAAATCGCCCAGATCGCCGCGCTGACGGAAATGGCGGCGGGCCTCGGGGTGGGCGACGAAGCTCGAGGATCCGAGATGCGGATCGTCGCGGGCGACATGTTCGACCAGACTCCACAGGCTGCGCGCGTCTCCCGGCGTGTCGTCCCAGCCCGGAAAATAGCCGCCCAGGTCGAGGAAAGGAAAGGCGGGCGACAGGTCGATGCCGATCAGTATGTCCTTATCCGCCTGCGCTGCGATCCAGTCGCCAAGCGCCTCGCGCGACCAGCCTTGGTCAGGACGGATCAGTTCGGGCGCGGCGCGGCCCTGTTCGGCCACGGCCAAGGCCAGACCCTTGGGCCGGGCGACGGCTTCGCCCGACCAGTCGATAGCCGCAAAACGGGTGAAATGAGTCAAGCGCGCGGACAGCGCCCGCGCACCACAGACCAGCCGCGCGTGGCGGGCCGGGCAACATAGCGCACGCGCGGAACCTTTCGCAGGCTGGCTTCGTTATCGGGGTACTGGCCGAATGCGATCGCCGAGATGTCGATGCAGGCTTCGCCCGACCATCCGTCCAGCCGCCAGTCCTGCATTTGCGGCAGATTTTCAAGGAAAGTCAATCTCCTTATCCCAACCGGGTCGACCTGCCAGACGGCAAAGCCGTTGAGCGATCCAAACCCGCTTTCGCTGATCTCGATAGCGGCAAACTTGCGGCGCGATGGCGAGAACATGGGCCTGTCGCCCGTGTCCACTGTCTGCCCCCGGCCGGTTCGGTCCACCAGGATGTAGCCGCCGGCTTCATAGCCGCCCCAGCTGAAAGAGAAGAACCTGCCGTCGCTGCTCAGGGCGTAGTCGCGGGCAACGGTAAAGTCGCGCGTGTCGATGCAATGGACTGCGCCGGTCAGGGTGGAGACGGCAATGCGGTCGCGTGTGGCCCGGACCAGTTGCGCAAATTGCCGGGGGATGGTGAGCGGAACCTTGCGGTCATCTTCCATGGCCTCGCGCGGCGCCAGCTGCGGGCATCTGCCGAGGCTGGGCGGGGCGGCGAGCGCGTGCCCTGCCGATGTCAGGGAGAAAATTGCCGCCGTAACGGCCAGACCCTTGCGCATTGTCCTTACTCCCTGCCGCCAGTTCAGCGGATGCGCCGGGATGGAGCACCGCGTCAGGGGCCGAAACCCCTGACGCGCAGCAAGCCGTTATTTTGACAGATCGGCAAGCTTTTTCGCAGCAGCGTCGCGCCCGCCCAGGCCGAAAGCCAGAGCAAAGGCTACTGCGGCGCCCGCGGCTATCGCGCCGAAGGCATAGTCGACGATCTGGCCGCCGATATTCATCTGCTTGAGCCCGATGAACACGAACAACGCGACGGTCAGCCAATATACCAGCGCGGGGGCAAAGCCCGCGCCTGCGGCAGTGGCGACCAGATTCCTGATCACCCGGGCCAGAATCACGCCCGCGGCAATCAAGGTCGCGCCGAAGACCACGCTGGCGCCCTGTTCGAGCACGGTTTCGACGATGGCTGTCATTTCGGGGAATCCGAGCATTCGCGTCGCCGCGATGGCCATGAACAGCATGATCGCAATATTCACCAGCGTGGCGACAATGCCCGAGGCGCTGCTGCCTTCGGGCACCACGCCGATCGATTCGACCGCGCGGTCGAAGCCGAGCCCGGGCAGCATTTCCTCGATCGTATTGCTCACCCAGCGGGCGATGACGAAGCCCAGGCCGAGCAGCAGGCTCGCGCCGATGATCAGCGGCACCGAATTGAGCACCATGGTCAGCATTTGCTTGGCCGGGCCGGTGATCGAGGGAATCTGCAAGACGTCGAGCGAGGCGATGCCCACTGGCACGATAATCAGCACGAAGACAATCACGCCGATGGTCTTGCTGATGGTGCTGTTGCCAGTGACGGCCTCGGCGCCACCCAGATTGGCCCACTTGTCGAAATTGATCGCGCCTAGCGCGGTTTCGACGATTTCGCGGACGATCTTGGCGACCATGGAGCCGACGAAGAAGATGATGGCCGCGCCGATGACTCTCGGCAGGAATTCCATGAAGCTGTCGATGATCCGTTGCAGCGGCCCGATCACGCTGTTGAGCCCCAGCGCTTGCAAAACCGCAATCAGGCCGAACAGCCAGATGAACAGCGACACAATCCGTCCCAGCGATTCCCCGACGCTTTGCCCGGTCGCGGCTGAGCGCTGGAACAGCGGCACAGCGTCAACCAGTTTGGCGAATGACCATTTTGCCGCCTTGGCCAGCAGCCAGGTGACAATGAGGATGGCGGCGACGATGGCGGCCATCTTGGCGAGTTGCGCGGCGACAACCGGGTCGAAGCGGTAGCTGCCAAACGTAACATTATTCATGCGAACCCCCTTTTCTTTGAATTTTCATTGAAACGGTCGGTTGCTTGCAGGCTAGGTATATTACGCAAGGGGGGCAACCCGCGCGGACCGTTTACCCACCGCGGCGTTCGCGGCGCTTCCTGTCCCACCATTCCATCCGTTTGATCACGTCGCGTTCGAAACCGCGTTCGGCGGGCTGGTAATAGGTCTGCGGCTCCATGCCTTCGGGCCAATAGTCCGCGCCGGAAAAGCCGTCCTCGGCTTCGTGGTCATAGGCATAGTCCTTGCCATAGCCGATGTCCTTCATCAGCCTGGTTGGCGCGTTGAGGATATGCGTGGGCGGGGCGAGGCTGCCGGTCTCGCGTGCGCTTTTCCAGGCCGCCTTCTGGGCCGCATAGGCGGCATTCGATTTGGGCGCGGTGGCGAGATAGAGGCAGGCCTGGACGATCGCCAGCTCGCCTTCGGGCGAGCCGAGAAACTGGAAGGCGTCCCTGGCCGCAAGGCACTGGACCAGCGCCTGTGGATCGGCAAGGCCGATGTCTTCGCTGGCGAACCGGGTCAGGCGGCGCAGCACGTAAAGCGGCTCCTCGCCCGCCGTCAGCATCCGCGCCATGTAATAGAGCGCGGCCTGCGGATCGGAGCCGCGCAGCGATTTGTGCAGGGCGGAGATCAGATTGTAATGCCCCTCGCGGTCCTTGTCGTAGACGGCGACCCGGCGCTGAAGGAACTTGCCCAGCGCCGCCGGATCGAGCGGCTCGGCAAGCTGCGCGGCATAGAGTGTCTCCGCCTGATTGAGCAGGAACCGCCCGTCGCCGTCTGCCGAGGCGATCAGGGCCTCGCGCGCTTCGGGAGTGAGGGGGAGGGCGCTTTCCTCCAGCGCCTCGGCACGCGCCAGCAGCACGCCCAGCGCCGCCGCGTCGAGCCGGTGCAGGATGAGGACCTGGGCGCGGGAGAGCAGGGCGGCGTTCAGTTCGAAGCTGGGGTTCTCGGTCGTCGCGCCGACCAGCGTCACCGTGCCTTTCTCGACATAAGGCAGAAATCCGTCTTGCTGGGCGCGATTGAAGCGGTGGATCTCATCGACGAACAGCAAGGTGCGCTTGCCCGTCCTGGCGTATGTCTCGGCCCCGGCGAACACCTTCTTGAGATCGGCGACGCCGGAAAACACCGCGCTGATGGCTGCGAAGCGCATGCCCACGGCATTGGCCAGCAGGCGCGACATGCTGGTCTTGCCAGTGCCCGGCGGCCCCCACAGCACCATCGAAGAGAGCTTGCCCGCCGCCACCATTCGCCCGATCGCGCCTTCGGGGCCGGTGAGGTGTTCCTGCCCGACAATATCGGCCAGCGAGCGCGGGCGCAGCCGGTCGGCGAGCGGCGCGTCTGCGGCCAGTTCCGCAGCATTTTGTTTGGGCATGTCTTCTGCGAACAGGTCGGCCATGCATGGTCCTTAGCCGAGACATTGCGCGTTTGCATCGTCTTGCTTGCCGGACTAGCATGGCTGTCGCACTTCGCTGGAGGGAGAAGGGCGATGACCGATGCCGATACCGATACCGCACCCGCCGAAAGCGGCAAGACTGCCGGAGCTGGCGGCCTCTACTGGACGATAGCGGTGCTGAGCCTGGCGTGGAACGCCTTCGGCGCATTCGACTACACCATG
>JBFWSE010000092.1:0-13742 GCA_050248535.1 Novosphingobium sp. | reverse complement strand
TCCGATCTTGGCCCGATCGACATCACGGCTTTGGCTCTTCTTGTTGCCGCCGCACAGCAATATCACCAGCACATCGCCGCGCCGGGTGAAATAGACGCGGTATCCCGGACCGTGATCGACGCGCAATTCGCTCACCCCGCCGCCAATGGGCTTGGCATCGCCGAACAGACCGATCTGCACGCGGGCGATCCGTTGTTTGATGCGCTTGACTGCGAGATCGTCACGCAAAGCGCCAAGCCAGGCCGCAAACACCGCGGTCTGGCGGACTTCGATCATGGCGAAGTGCATAGACAGAATGTACGCAGATGTCAACTTTAATGCACAAGTCGGCAAATGCAATACTGGCAATATGGCGAAATGCGGTTAGTAACGCGCAGTGAGGATACCCACAAAGAAAGGCCTTCCATGTCAGACCAGCCCCAGCAGCCCGGTATGCGCCCCGGCGTCGATTATTCGCTGCTCAATGAGAGCCACGTTGCCGCCTATCTTGAAACCAACGGCGAGAAGGGCGGCGTGTGGAACGGCGCGACGGCAGTGCTGGTCACAACCAAGGGCCGCAAGTCGGGCGAGAAGCGCACCATCGCCATCATTGGCAAGCAAGTCGGCGACAATTTCGTGATCATCGCCAGCAAGGGCGGATCGCCAGTCCATCCGTTGTGGTATCTCAATATTCAGGCCGATCCCAATGTCGAAATCCAGTACCTGGGCGACAAGTGGGAAGCCGTGGCGCGAACCGCCGAAAGCCCCGAGCGCGAGGAACTGTGGGCCGAAGCTTGCACCCAGTGGCCCGCGTTCAACGATTACCAGGCCCGCACCGAGCGCAAGATTCCGGTGGTGGTTATCGAGCCGAAGCGGAAGATCGCCTGACTAGCCATCAGTGAAATACGCGCCCCCCATCGACGGGGATTGTCGCGCCGGTGATGAAGCTGGCTTCCCCGCTCAGCAGGAAGGCGATCGCTTCGGCCAGTTCCGTTGGATCGGCCACGCGCTGCAGCGTGTATTGGGCGACGAAGGCGGCGGCAAAGGCCTCGTCCATGCCGTGAAGGATATGTTCGGTCATGGGTGTTTCGACCACGCCAGGGCAGATGCAGTTGACCCGCACCGAAGGACCGAAATCTTTCGCCATGGCCTTGGTAAGGGCGATCAACCCGCCCTTGGAAGCAGAATAGGCGCTGGAGCCCGGGCCCGTCGGCAAGAGTCCGGCGCCGCTCGCGATGTTCACAACCGCGCCGCTCTGCGCTTGTCGCAGCCAGGGCGCCGCAGCCCTGCAAATGCGATAGGGCGCGGTCAGGTTTATCGCGATCACCCGGTCCCATTCGGCCGGGTCGAGTTCGGCGATGTCGGCGCCCGAGGGAACCCCGGCGCAATTCACCACACCGTCGATCCCGCTCATGGCTTCAACCGCCTGAGTTACCGAACGGTCGATCGCATCGCCGTCGCGCAAATCGGTGGCCAGTGCCAGTCCTCCCGTTTCCTCCGCCACCGGGCCAAGCCGTTCTGCGTCGATGTCGATCAGCGCAAGGCGGGCGCCCTGGCAGGAGAGCAGGCGCGCTGTGGCTAGGCCGATCCCCGATGCGGCGCCGGTCAGGTATATGCGCCGCCCGGCAAAGCGGCGGTTGCGGTCCTTGCCCAAATGGGACTCTGGCATGCGCATCTCCCTCCTTGGCAATAGTCTGTAAACCAAGATTACCAGATTAACCCTTCTTCGTAACATTCTCCCAATCAATTCGCTCCATTACCGGGCCAGGGCGCGCCAGCGCCGAGAACTGGAACATCGGCGAAGGGAAAAGAGACCGGCCGGCCGGCGAATTGCGCAGGGTTAGCCGTTCTTGTGTCATCATGCAGGCAAGGTTGCGAATTATAGGAGGCAAGGGGTTGGAAGTCACGGTCACCGACCTGACGGCCGATGGTTGCGCCATTCGATTGCCCAAGGCCCAGCTGCGGGTGAAGCAGAAGGTGTCGATCAAGCTCGAGTCGCTCGAATTCGTCACGGGCGTCGTCAGTCACTTCGATGCCAATGCCGCGACAATCCAGTTCGACAGGCCGCTCTACGGCCCGGTTATCGAACACTTGCGGCGTCAGTATTTCCCGAAGTAGCGGGCTCAGCCCAGAATCTGGATCACTTCGATCAGATGTCCTTCGGTATCGGCTGCAATCGCGGCGAGCACGCGGTGTTCGGCATTTTCGTGCAAGGGCACTTCGACGCGGCCACCCTGCGCTTCCACCGCCAGCAAGGTTTCCGGCAAGTCGTTGACCGAAAAGCCGATCCAGACAGCGCCCGGAGGCGGACAGGGCCGGGTCAGGTAGTGGACCAGCAGCAGCTTGTGCCCGCCTTTGCCGCCGGGCAGTTCCATGACTATTTCCTCGAGCGGAAATGCGTGATCCTCTGCCACGATCCGGTGCAGCGATGCCATGCCGAAAACTTCGCGGTAGAAACGCTCGGCCCGGTCGAGATCGGCGACGACAAGCTTGGTGAAGCCAAATGAAATGGCAGTACTGGTCATTTTCGGGCCCTTGATGCAATTGCAGCGGTTATTCCGTCCTGGCTTGACCGGGTGGGGCCTTGCAATAGGCTGCCCGACAGTAGCGGGACTTCTCCGTCCCCCCAATGCCTGCTCCGGGAGAGAACGACAATGACTACACTCGCAGAAGCCCAGGCCGGCATACGCGACTTGCACGCCCGCTATACCGATGCGACCTTTCGCAAGGACTTCGATGCTTTCGCAGGGTGCTTTGCCGAGGACGCCGAATGGCGTATTTCCGGGCGCGTATTCCGCGGTCGCGACGAAATCAGGAACGGCATTTCGGTGATCATGGACAAGTTCATTCGAGTGCTGATCACTTTCCGCAACCCGATCCTCACCGTAGGCGACGGTGTGGCCTCGGGCCGCACCTGGATCGACGAGCGCTGCGCATGGAAGAATGGCGATACCAATATCGCCATCGGCCTCTATTACGAACATTTCGTCGAACAGGGCGACCGCTGGCTGTTCCAGTGGCGCATGTTCGAAACCCACTATCGCGGGCCGCCGGATATGACCGGAGAGTTTTTCGATCGCCGCGACTGGGGCGCGCCACCAGCCATGCCGCCGCGCGACGTCACGACCGAGGACATGGCCTCGGCGCGCTGGGGTCTGCCTGCAGCGGGAACGCCGGGGGGCGGGCTATAGGCAGAGTTGAGTTCAGCCGGTCAGGAACGCTTCGATTGCCTTGTTTACGGCTTCGGGCGCCTGCCAGGTGACGAAATGACCGCAATCCGGGACCTGAACAAGCGTCAGGTCTTGGACATGGTCTTTCAGTTCATCGAGGTTCACCGGCGGCAGGGCAATGTCGTCCATCGCCCAGATCACCAGTGTGGGGATCGACAGGTTAGGCAAGGGCGGCGGCGACCAGCCCTGCGGCAGTTCGAACGGGGCATCCATCGGCGGCACGTCGATGGGGCTGGCGCGATACCAGTTGAGCATGCCGAAGGCGGCATCGCGATCCAGCCAGTCGGTTAGCTGGGCTTCGCGCACTTCGGGATCGACGAGTCCCATCATCCTCTCGAGCGCCATGTCGCGCATGGCCGCGTCCATTATCCGGAAATCGGCGCCGGCAAAGGCCTTGGCCAGCATGCCGGCCAGTCCGAATTCGTGCACCAGCGCATCGTTCGCCCTGTCGCGGAAAGCGCGGAAATACTGGCTGGCCTGGCGTTGTTCGCGGCTGACCCATTGCAGCTTCGCAAACACCGCCGGGTGCGGCGCATTGGCGATCGCTGCCCGCTCCACTCGGCTGCCCTGCCCCAGCATGGCAACGATCCAGGCAATCGCGCCGCCCCAATCGTGGCCGACAACAGTGAATGTCTCGATGCCCAGCGCATCGGCGAGCTGAAACACGTCTCCGGCCAGCTTGTCCGGCGTGTAGCTTTCGACATCCTGCGGCTTCGAGGATCCGCGATAGCCGCGCTGGTCCGGCGCGATGCAACGGTACCGGTCGGCGAAATGGGCTATCTGATGGCGCCAGGTGCGGTGACTTTCTGGGAAACCGTGGAGGAAGATCAGCGCCGGGGCATCGCGCGGGCCTTCATCGACAAAATCGAGTTCGATGCCGGAGGCGAGGAGGACACGTTTCATTACTTGACTCCTGCAAGGCCATTTGCCGAATCCAGCAGCGCGGCAATATCTTTCGGCCAGACCAGCTCGGGCCAGTCCTCCAGTTCCTCCAGCGCGAACCAGCGGTGTTCCTGCATGCGGACCTGCTCGAGCGGAGTGTGACCGCTGGTATCGATGGCGCACGATTCGGTGCGGTGGAGGAAGAAATGTTCGACCCCCAGCACTTGCTGGTGTTCGTATGTATAATGGAATTCGCGCGCGATGCCGAGCGGGGCCGGATCAGCGTCAATCCCGGTTTCCTCAAACAGTTCGCGACGGGCTGCCTCGGCAAAGTCCTCATGCGGGTCCAGTTCGCCGCCGGGCAGCATCCAGAAGGCGGGCGAGCCTTCCGGGACATAGCGGAACAACAGCACCCGGCCATCTCCGCCCGCCAGCAACACTCGCGCAGTGCGGCGGGTGCGCGCTATTCGCCCCGCTTCATTCATTGGGCGCCTTCGCCTTGATCGCAAGCGCATGGACCCGCTGGCCGGGTATGTCACCCAGCGCTGCATTGACCATGCGCTGGCGCTGCAGCCGTGACTGTCCGGCAAACATGGCGCTTTCGATCTCGACGGTAAAATGCGATTCGCCGCTGCCATCGTCGCCCGCATGGCCATGATGGCGGGCGCTGTCGTTGATCACATCGAGCCGGGTCGGGGCGAAGGCGGCAGTCAGCAATCGAGTCATTTCCTGAGCGAGTGGGCCTGACATTTTATCTCCTTGGGCTTCACATCTAGCGCATCGGACGGCATTTGACAGCCAGTGACACACGATCGTTTCCATGGCCGCCGCGAGGCGCAGGGCAGGCAGTGCGACATGCCGGGCTGCGAGGAACCCGGCGAATTCCGCGCGCCCGGGCCGCGAAGGTCAGGCTTCGATGGGCCGGGCGACTATCGCTGGTTCTGCCTCGATCATGTCCGCGCGTTCAACGCGGGCTACGATTATTTCGCCGGAATGAGTGCCGAGGAGATATTCCAGGCCCAGTCCCCGATCCACGGCTGGGAGCGCGAGACGCGGGCCTTTTCACCCACCGCCGGAATTGACGGCGCGCCACGCTGGGCGGACTTCGCCGATCCGCTCGAAGCGATCAGCGCGAGGGCGCGCATGCGTCAGCCTGCGGGGCGCAAGGGCGGGCGCGCCGTCACGCCTGAGGAACGCCGCGCGCTGGATGTACTGGGCCTGTCGCTCGATGCCGGCCGCAAGGAACTGCGCGAGCGCTATTCGCAGCTTGTGAGAAAGTATCACCCGGATCGGAATGGCGGCGACCGCAGCTACGAGGCTCGGCTGCAGGGCGTGGTCGAGGCCTATCAGTTGCTGAGGAAGGCACCGGCTTTCGCCTGAGCGTAATCTACCGGAGGGCCTTCATCCGCGCCGCACGTTCCTCGCCATACAAGCCGGGGATATCCCTTCCCGGATAGAACCCCGGATAGGGCGGCGTGTCCCCGGACAGCGTGACCCAGGGCTGCTTGCTGTCGGTGTAGATATGCACATCGGGCGGGCACAAATCGGGATTTTCCAAAGTGCCGACGCGAATGAAGCAGGCCTTGTCGCCCGGGCCGACATGATAGTGCCCCCAGACCGAGACCTTGCATTCCGGACAGCGCATGCTCGACTGGCCCTTGCCGCTCTGGCTGGGAAGCTCCACGCGCTCGGGCGCCTCGCCGAGCAGTTCGACATTGTCCGCCTCGATCACCGCATTGAGCGCGAAGGAAGCGCCCGATTCGCGCTGGCACCAGCGGCAGTGGCAGCAGTGGACGATAATCGGCCTGTCCTTCAGCCGGTAGCGGACCTTGCCGCAGGTGCATCTGCCTTCCATCGCTCAAATGTCCTCCATGCTGCCATAGGGCCTGGTGATGAGTTCGAGGAAGTGCCCGTCCGGCCCTTCGAAATAAACCCCGCGCCCGCCCCAGTGCCGGTTGATTTCGCCGGGCTTTGTCCGGGCGGGATCGGCCCAGAAGTTGAGGCGTTTCGTGGCTATTTTCGCCATGCCGGCATCGAATTCCGCGTCACTGACGAGGAAGGCATAATGCTGTGGTGCTATCCTACCTTCCTTGTCGGCGAAATCGAGCGAAACGCCGTTTTCCATCTGCACCACGTGGAAGTGCGAAAACATAACCGGTTCCGGCAGGCTCAGCATTTCGGCGAAAAAAGCCGAGGCGCTGCGCTGGTCGCTGCACCAGACAATGGTGTGGTTGAGCTGTGCGGGCATGATGCCATTTATATCAGTCCCGGTCCGGCGCCCCCAGCGGAAAGTTCGCCCGATAGGGCCGCGCATCCTCGATGCAGCGCGCCACTGGCTCGAGCGACAGCAGATGCGCGCGCCATTGCTTGAGGCGCGGATATTCGTCGCCAATCTGCTCGACCCAGTCGGCATAGAACAGCGCCGGCGCGGCGGCGCACTCGACCAGGGTGATCTGGCCCTGCACCGGGTAATATTCCAGCCAGCCATCGATCCAGACATAGGCGCGGCGCAGCTGGGCGCGGACGTCCTCCAGCACTTGGCGGTCCGGGCTTTCCGGGTGACGCAGGTACTCGTTTACTGCCTGCTGCATGATGTTCATGACATAATTGTCGAACACCCTATCGAGCATGCGCACGCCGATGGCGGCATCGGGATCGTGCGGCACCAGCATTTCCGGGCCGGACGAGCGGTTGGCGAGATATTCGACGATCGATGTCGCCTCGAAAATCAGGTTGTCGCCGTCCTGCAGCACCGGGAACTTGCCAAGCGGTCCGGCGGACTGGACTGCCGCCCAATTCTCCGGATGCTCCTCGTCGAGCATGCGAAACTCGAATTCGGTTTCGTTGGCATAGAGCGCGATAAGCGCTTTCCAAGTGTAGCTGGAGAAGGGGTGGCCATAGAGTGCAAACATCGGTCTATCCCCTGATCGCAGCTTCGATGGCGGCAATGTCGATCTTTTTCATGGTCATCATCGCCTCGAAGGCGCGTTGGGCAACGGCGGGGTCCGAACCGGACACGGCCTCGGTCAGCACCCGCGGGCTGATCTGCCAACTGATGCCCCACTTGTCCTTGCACCAGCCGCACATGCTTTCCTCGCCGCCATTGCCGGCAATGGCATTCCAGTAGCGGTCGGTTTCTGCCTGACTGTCGGTCGCGACCTGAAAGGAAAAGGCTTCGCTGTGCCTGTACATCGGCCCGCCGTTGAGGCCGATGCAGGGAAAGCCCAGAACAGTGAATTCAACCGTCAGGGCATCACCCTGGCTGCCGTCGGGATAGTCGCCGGGCGCGCGGTGAACCTTGCCGACGTGGCTGTCGGGAAATGTCGCCGCATAGAAATTGGCGGCTTCCTCGGCCGCGCCGTCGAACCACAGACACAACAGGGCCTTTTGTTCCGGCTCGCTCATTTCTTCATCTCCGCGATCAGCGCATTGTCGATGGCCTTGGCCGCCTTGTAGGCTTCGCGCGCCTGAAAGCGCTCGGCATAGGCGGCGAAGGCCTCGTTGGGCGGCAGCGCGCCGAAGGCCATGCCCCAGTCGACCTGGCTGCCGACATAGACATCGGCCATGGTGAAGCGCTGGCCGCAGACAAATTCATTGTTCGCCAAGTGCCCTTCGAGCGCGGCGATGACGCGTTCGAGGCTGCCCCAGCCGGCCATGCCCTCGCGCTCGGGCGGCAGCTGGAAGCCGAGCGCCCGGGTGGTCACCGCTGCTTCCACCGGCCCGGCGGCGAAGAACATCCAGCGGAAATAGTCGGCCATTTCCGCATCCTTGGGCAGCAGGTTCCGCTCCGGGTGCATTTCGGCGAGGTAGTGGCAGATCGCCGCCGATTCAGTCACGACGCGGTCGGCGCCCTTGTCGTGGTGCACCAGTGTGGGAACCTTGCCCATGGGATTGGCGGCGAACAGGGCAGCGGGCTTGGCGTCCCACTTGACCAGCACTTGCTCGTAATCCGCCTCCGCCTCGTGCAGCGCCCAGCGGGCGATCTGGCCGCGCGACATGGGGTTGGTGAAGAAGGTGTAGGTGCTCATTTCCATGATCCTCGTGGGGCCAAAGCTTAGCTAGCTCATCGATATGGTTTTGCGTCCCAGTTTCATCACCACCCAATCGAGCATGAAAATGCAGATAAACCGCAGCGGGAATTTCGAGTAGGTCCGCACATTGTCCGGATAGGGCAAGGAGCTTGTGCGAAATTTGGTCATGTGTCTGTATTGGATCGGCGGTGGCTCACTGACGAAACGGTTGCGGAAGGTGGAAACCCAGTGCTGCTTGCCATCGAAGGCAAGGTACATCGCGCTGTTGCAACAGGCTGCGACCATTCGGCGGGTCTTGCTGCCGGGTCGCAATTTGTGAGGCGTCAACCTGTCCGCACCTTGCGTTGCGGTAAAGCAATTTTTCCGGAACACGGTCAGCGCGGTGCCGCCATCGGGTTCCAATGCGGGCGGTGCTCCCGGCAAGGCTTGCAGCAAGAGCCCCGCTGCCTGACAATCGTCGCAATAGCACACGGCGGTTCCGATCGGCGCACCCTGACCGACGCATTCCACCGCGCCGCACTGGCAGCGAAGCAGATGCGATTCAGCGAATTGGGTCACCGGGCTGCAACCAGCGAGAACGCCGCGCCCTGCGGGTCCATGCCGTTGATGATCCAGTCGCCGCCGGGAACTTCCATCGGGCCGTTGAGCACGTGGCCGCCCTTGGTCTTCACCATGGCTGCGGCCTCGTTGATGTCGGCCACGCGGATGTAATAGTTCCAGCCGGGCATCGGCACATGCGGCGGTGTTTGCATCACTGCGCCGATGCCTTCGCCCTTGTGATCGATAAAGCAATAGTCGCCCATGTCGCCCATCGGCATCGAGCTGTTGAATTCGAACGCGAAGTGTTTGGCGTAGAATGCCTTGGCCCCTTCGAGGTCGGGCGTATAGAGTTCGTTCCACGAAACATGTCCGACTGCGCGGCGATCATAGACATCGCTTTCAACGTCTTCCATGCCCGGCGGGGGCACGGGCGTCATGATGTAGATCGGAATGCCCTGGGGATCTGTAACCATGGCAATGCGGCCTACCGGCAGGTCCATGGCCGGCATCAGCACCTGTCCGCCCTCCTCGACAATCTCGGCTGCCTCGGCGTCGACATCGGCGACATAGAGATAGCCCATCCAGCAAGGGCGGGCGCCGTGCCGGACCATGTCCTCACTCAACCGCAAGACGCCGCCATTGCCGCCGCCGTCAGCGCGGGTGATGTGACGGTAATCTATGCCGCTGGCCTCAGGGGCGGCCTGGCCACTGATGCTCCAGCCGGTTACAGGCTCGTAGAATTGTGCCGCCGCGTCAGGATCGATGGTCATCAGTTCGTACCAGATGAAGCTGCCCTTTGGTTTGGTCACGGTCATTCTCCGAATGTGACGACAGGTTCGAACCCGCCGAAGATCATGCGCATGCCGTCAAATGGCGGCGGGTTGTGTTCCATGCTGAAGCGAGGATCGGTCCTGGTGATCTCGTCCATCCTGGCATGCATCGCATCGGCCGTCGCCTTGTCGGGCCACTCGATCCAGCTGAATACGACAGTTTCGTCCTCTCTGGCATCTACCGCGCGGAAGAAGTCGGTTTGCTGGCCATGCGGGACATCCTCGCCCCAGCACTCATAGATGCGCAGCGCGCCATGCTCCATGAACACCTCGTCGGCCATGCGGGCATGATCGATGAAGGCCTGCTTGTTCGCGGTGGGAACCGGGATCACGAAGCCTTGCACATAGGTCACGGTCAGTCTCCTCAATCGTCGTCGACAAAATCGCCCATGTGCGCGGCCATGGCGCGTTCGAACGCTGGTCGTGCCTCGCCGCGTGCGACATAGGCGGCAAGGGTGGGGAAGGGGGCCAGCCGATCGCCGCGCGTGAGCTGGCGCAAGACACTGACCATGGTCAGGTCGGCGACGGTGAACCGGCCGTCCAGCCAATCCCGGTCGCCCAGCGCCTCGGCGAGCAGCGTGAGTTTTTCGGCCAGCCTGGATTCGGCGGTGAGCGCGAATTCGGCGGCGCCCGGCTTGTCGGCATCGAACAGCCGCGTGTACTGCATCATCAGCACATTGGGCTCGATGCTGCTCAGCGCGGCGAAGGTCCAGCTCATGGCCTTGGCCCGGCCGGGTTCGTCTTCGGGCATCAACCCGGGATACCGTTCGGCCAGCCACAGGCAGATGGCGCCGGATTCGAACAGTTCCACATCGCCGTTCGTGAAGGCCGGAACCTGGCCGAACGGCTGCTCCGGCTTGCGGTCTTCCGGCCCGCTGATGCGGCGGTCGTAGAGCCGCGTGCCATAGGGCAGGCCAAGCTCCTCCAGCGCCCAGCGCACCCGCAGATCGCGCACCAGTCCGCGCGGCATGGGCGGGACCCAGCTGAAGGCAGTCAATTCCATCTCGGGCATGGCAATCGCTCCGCTGTCTTACTCTGGCGGCACTGCCGCGGGGTCCATCCAGGTTGCCGACAGGCAATGCCCGTCGGGATCGAGAAAATCGCGCGCGTACATGAAACCATGGTCCTGTGGCGGATTGATGTCACCGGTTCCGCCATGGGCGGCGGCCGTCTGGTTCATCTTGTCGACGTCGCCGCGCTCGTCGCAGGTCAGAGTCAATTGCATCTCGCTCGAACCGGATGGCGGGATGGGGCGGTCGGTGAATGTCTTCCATCTCTCGTGGTTCACGACCATGAAATAAATCGCTTCGCTCCAGACCATGCACGAAGTGGTGTCATCGGAAAAAGCGGGATTTCTGGTGAAGCCTAGCGCTTCATAGAAGCCAGTCGATTTCGGCACATCCGTCACCGGCAGGCTGACGAAAATCATTTTGCCCATGGCCTCTGTCTCCCAAGACCGCGAATCGGTCTTGCATCTGACTGCGCTTGTGAGTTACTAAAAGCAACAATGAAGTTACAAAAAGAAACTTCAAGGCACGGCAAGTGGTACGACGACGCTTGCGGCACCGCCTTTGCGCTGGAACTGGTGGGCGAACGCTGGTCGCTGCTGATTGTCAGGGAACTAATGCTCGGCCCGCGCCGTTTCACCGACTTGCGCGCCGGTCTGCCCTCGATAAGCGCCAAGGTGCTGACCGAACGGCTGGAAGGGCTTGAAACGGCCGGCATCGTCCAGCGCCGCCGCTTGCCGCAGCCGGCCGGCGTGCAGGTCTACGAACTGACCGAATGGGGCTATCTGGCCGAAGAGTCGATCCAGGCGCTGGGCCGCTGGGCTGCCCGCTCGCCCGCGCACGATCCCACCCTGCCTTTATCGGCCGCCTCGCTGATGATGAGCCTGCGCACCATGTTCGATCCGGAATTGGCGAGGGGTGTGGAGCTGACCGGGGCATTTCTGATCGGCGGCGAGGACTTCGTCGTCACCGTAGGCGGCGGCGCGATCGAGACCGCGCGCGGCGCACCGACGGCGCCCCGCTTCCGTATCTCCGCGCCTGTCGCCAGCGTGATCGCCGGGGCGATTTACGGCAAGGTTCCCTTTGCCGACCTGGCCCCCGCAGGCCTCACGGTTTCCGGCGACCTCGAAGCGGCGCGGCGCTTCGTCGATCTGTTCCATCTGCCGCCAAAGGTGGGCTAGTCCACACCCAGCCGCTGCGCGATCGGCGCTTCCTGCGCCGCCACGGCCTGCCAGCCGGGCCTCGCCCGAACCCGCTCGTACCATGCGGCCGTCGCGGGATATCTCTTCGGGTCAGGTCCGTGTCCGACGTAAGTCATGGTGCGCAGAACCGAGGCGACCGAGATATCACCCAGGCTGAAATCGCCCGCGAGCCATCCTTCTGCGGGCGCCACGCTTTCGAGATAGTCGAGGATTGGCGGCAGTTCGGCCTCGCCTTGCAAGGCAATGGCCTCGTCATAGGGGCGCTTGAGCAGCTTGGGTCCTACAAGACGGTTGAACAGGATTTTCAGCCCTGAGGCGGCAAAAACCGTGTCGGCGAATTCATCGAACCACACAGCGCGTCCGCGCGCCTCGGCTTCCTTGGGGATCAGCGCGGGTTCGGGTTGCTTGGCCTCCATATAGACGACAATCGCAGTCGAATCGGCCAGCGTATAGTCGCCGTCACGGATTGCCGGGATCTTGCCGAACGGACTGGCAGCCACGAAATCGGGATCGAGGCCACCCGGATTTGACGGCACCAACTCGCAGGGCATCCCCTTTTCCGCAGCTGCGACCGCGACCTTGCGGACGAAAGGAGACAGCAGCGCACCATACAGTTTCATGAATAGTCTTCCCGAATGAGTCGCGATTTGCCGCGCAAAGCTTATTGCAGCATGCGGCGACAGACTATAGGCGCTTTGCCCCATGACCGAGATTCCCAATATCGTCGCCGATGCCGGCTCGAACACCATCCTCGACGCGCCCGATCGCGAGATCGATGTGCGCGAGACTTTCGGCATCGATATCGACATGAAAGTTCCGGCCTTTTCCGAGGCCGACGAACGCGTTCCCGATTTCGACGACAGCTATGTGTTCGATCCCGACACGACGCTGGCGATTCTCGCAGGCTTCGCCTTCAATCGCCGCGTCATGGTCCAGGGCTATCACGGCACCGGCAAGTCAACTCACATCGAACAGGTTGCCGCCCGGCTCAACTGGCCCTGCATCCGCATCAATCTCGATGCCCACATCAGCCGTATCGACCTGATCGGCCGCGACGCCATCGTGCTGCGCGACGGATTGCAGGTCACCGAGTTCCGCGAAGGCCTGCTGCCATGGGCGCTGCAGCATCCGGTGGCCCTGGTGTTCGACGAATACGACGCCGGCCGGCCGGACGTGATGTTCGTCATCCAGCGCGTGCTCGAAACCGAAGGCAAGCTGACTCTGTTGGACCAGAACCGGGTGATCCGCCCCAACAAGTGGTTCCGCCTGTTCGCCACGGCCAACACCGTGGGTCTTGGCGATACCTCGGGCCTTTATCACGGCACTCAGGCGATCAACCAGGGCCAGATGGACCGCTGGAACATCGTCGTCGGCCTCAACTACCTGCCCGCACAGGTCGAGAGCGAGATCGTCGTGGCCAAGTCGGGCGGCGATCCGAAGTTGGTTGCCGACATGGTCAAGGTGGCCGACCTCACCCGCCAGGGCTTCATCAACGGCGACATCTCGACCGTGATGAGCCCGCGCACGGTCATCACCTGGGCCCAGAACACCGCGATCTTCAAGGACCCCGGCTTCGCATTCCGCCTCTCGTTCCTCAACAAGTGCGATGAGACCGAGCGGATGCTGGTGGCGGAATACTATCAGCGGGTGTTCGGGACGGACCTGCCGGAAAGCGTGGTGGGTAAATCCTGACCTTTTCAGGAAAATCTGGTATGTTGTGATTCTACAAGAGGAGAGTCGCCATGACCGATCACGTTTACAAGTACGTCGAAGTCGTTGGCACGTCGCACAAGAGCAACGATGCCGCGATCGCGGCCGCCCTGGAGCGGGTCCAGTCGACGGTACGCAATGTTCGCTGGTTCGAAGTGACGGGGCAACGCGGTTTCGTCGAGACCGATGGCTCGGTCCAGTTCCAGGTTACCCTGAAAGTCGGGTTCAGCCTCGAAGACTGACCGGCGCTATTCGCCAGGATAGGCGGCTGCGACAAAATACAGCCCTTCCGCAGGCGCATTGAGCCCCAGCATGGCCCGATCTCTCGCGG
>JBFWSE010000091.1:0-13841 GCA_050248535.1 Novosphingobium sp. | reverse complement strand
CAATTTCATTGGTCTTTGGGTTCTGGACGGTGACCGGATCGAGCGAAGTCACGACCGCCCCGGGCCGTTGCGCGAAGATCCGTTCGATTTCGCGCGCGGGATCGACTGGCAGGGCATGGGCTTCCAGCGCGTTGTTGAGGTGATCGGGATAGATGAACCGCGTCGGAAGTCCGCTCCCGGTGAGGCGGTAGAGGGCGGTGGGGCCGTCGAAGACATACAGGCAATGCGATCCTGCCGACACGTGTGGCGCAATTGCTATCGTCATCGCGCCCAGCACTTGCTGTTCGTCTCTTGCCCAGAAGAACCGTTCGACGGGGTTGTACCCCGCCAGCATGCCCAGGAAAAAAACGGCCCAAGCAGCCAGGCCGATCCGCGGGCGGGAAAACATTGGCACGGCCGCAAGGATAGCGGGTGGAACCAGTGCCGCATAATAGTAGGGATAGATCGTGCGCACCATGAACAACCCAAGCACGGCCGCGCCGAACCATGCCAGGGTGAGCCGCCAATAGGGAAAGGCGCCCCAACCCCCGCTGCGCCAAACCGCCAGCGCGCCGACGGCCAGCAACGCCAGTTGCGGTACGGCGAGAGCCAGCTGATCGAGCCACACAAGCGACCAGGGCATGACGCCGCGCAGCCCGCTCGACACAAAATTGGCGTAGACGAAATCGTCAAGATGCCCCTTGGCCGCGAAGGCGCCTGCCGCCAGCAGTGTAGGTAATATGCCGAGAAAACCGAAGAGGGCGGCATCGGCCAGCAGGCCTGCATTGCCGCGCCCTTTCCGGCGCAACAGCCACAGGGCGCACAGGCCGAAGAATAGGCATTGGGCAAGTACTGTGTACTTGATCTGCAAGGCTATTCCGCCGGCAGCCATCGCCGCGAGGCAAAGCCCTCGCGCGCGCGTGAGCGGCCGTTCCGAGGCTGCAAGCAGCAACTGCGCCATAGCCATCAGCACCGGAACGAAAAAGATTTCGCTTTGCCCCGAATGGATGTCGAGCAGCGCCATCAGCACCGGGTAGAGCGATGCGGCAAGGGCGGCGGTGCCTGGTTCCGTCGTTCGGAGCGCAAGACGCCAGACCTGCCACCCGCCAATCAGACAGGCGAAGGCCGCAAGCAATTGATACGACAGAGGACTGTCGCCCCCTACCGCATGCGCGGCGGCGAACAGCAGGAACAGGCCCGGCGGCTTGCGGTCCCACAAGTCGGTGTAGGGCAACAGGCCATTGGCCCATTGCGCGCCGATCAGACTGTAGAGCTGCTCGTCATAGTCGGCCGCGGGGTGTCCGAAATAGGGCGCGCGTGTCGCCAGCGCCGCAAGCACCAGCAGCGACAGGCCAATGGCGCTGCTCCTGAACCAAATCGATTTATCAGGTCTTGAAATGCTCTTTATCCCAAAAATCGACCATTTGACTGGTCTCCACCGAGGGAGCCAGGTCTCCCCCCTGCCGCATTGGCGACCGAGAAACTCCGTTCAACGATTCGAACCGTAAGACAAGGCCCGTGCACATGCCAAACTGCGGAACAGTTGGCCCGCCGAATTCAGGGCACAGGCTCGACTATTCCGCCAGATCGTGGGATGGATTTACGCCCTAGGGCAGGCGCGCAGGATACGCCTGATTTTGCTTCTTATTTTGAAAGGCGCATAACCGGTATGAAGGGCAAATTGCGCTGGTGGATCATCGGGCTTGTAACGCTCGGGACTGTGCTCAACTATCTTGCACGCTCGACGCTTTCGGTCGCCGCGCCGACCCTAAAGTCAGAGTTTTCTATGACGACCGAGCAATACAGCTGGGTCGTTCTGGCTTTCCAGGCGAGCTACACGGTGATGCAAACCGTGGCAGGCGCCGTGCTCGATGCATTGGGCACGCGGCTGGGTTTCTTCCTTTTCGCAGTGGGCTGGGCCTTTGCCAATATGGCGCATGCCGTGGCAGTGGGCTGGCAAAGCCTCGCCTTCTTCCGCGCTCTTTTGGGGGCGACTGAAGCCGCGGCGATTCCCGCCGGCACAAAGACCGTTTCAACCTGGTTTCCTCCCCGCGAGCGCCCGATGGCGACCAGCCTGTTCCAGATGGGCACCAGTGTCGGCAACATGATCGCGCCGCCGCTCGTTGCGTTCTGCATTCTTGCCTGGAACTGGCAGGCGGCCTTCCTCGTCACCGGCGCGCTGAGCCTGCTGTGGGCGGGCTTGTGGTGGTTCGGCTATCGCGATCCCGCAGTACACCCGCGACTTTCCGAGCACGAACGCGCGTTGATCGATTCCGGCCGAAGCGATGATGTCGTCCGCAAACCCGCTACCAAGTCCCAGGTACTTGGAAGCCGCAGCTTTTGGGCGATTGCCGTGCCGCGCTTCCTTTCAGAGCCGGCCTGGCAGACCTTCAACTTTTTCATACCGCTCTATCTGGTCGCTGTGTGGAAACTCGACCTCAAAAGCATTGCTCTGTGGGCGTGGCTGCCTTTTCTGGCCGCCGATTTCGGCAGTCTCGCCGCCGGGCTGTTGCCGCCCTGGCTGATGAAGCGCGGCGCATCGCTGATTGCGTCGCGCAAGGTAACAATGACTCTGGGGGCGCTGTGCATGGTCGGCCCGGCATGTATCGGGATTGCCACTTCGCCGGGCATGGCCATCGCGCTGTTCTGCATCGGCGGCTTTGCCCATCAGATGCTCAACGGCGCGCTGATCACGCTCTGCGCCGACGTGTTCGATACACGCACGGTCGGGACGGCGAGCGGCATGGCCGGAACTTCTGCCTGGATTGGGGGAATGTTGTTCACTTTGCTGATCGGTCAGAGCGCCGATACATTCGGCTATAATCCGTTGTTCGTTGCGCTGGCAGGCTTCGATCTTGTTGCAGCGGCAGTTCTGTGGTCGCTGCTCAGGAGTCCTTCGGCGGGATCGCCCCGGGCCGCATGATCGTCCACCCGGCGAGGGCATGGCCGGCGCGCGCTGCTGCCTCCGGTTCGGCGCCATCGAGCCGCGCGCTCAGATAGCCCGCGTCGAAGGCATCGCCCGCACCGCTGGTATCGATCGGTGCGAGCACGATGGGTGGGGGACAAATTTCACCATCGGGTAGGCGGCAACCACCGGCGCCCAGCTTTACCACTACTTCGCCGCAACCAAGCTCTTGCCAATGTCTTGCCACGGCCTCGGCACTGGCTTCGCCAGAAAGAGAGGCTTCGTCGTCGAATGTCGGCAGGCCGAAGTCGGCGAGGCCGCTGGCCGCATCGCGCCAATGGATGGCCTCGTTTGTGTTGGTCCAGAGGCGGGAGCGGTAGTTGCCGTCGAACGCGACCCTGCCGCCGTTTTCGCGCACTCCTCGGGCCAGCGCGAGCAGAGCTTCGCGCCCCTCGCGCGGCAGGATCGCCAACGAGATGAGGGAAAAGACAAGAAGATCGGTACGCGCCGCCGCCGTTATAGCCCTTGTGGTTTCCTGCAGCGCAAACATCTCGCGCGCCGCGCTTTTGCCGCGGTCGTAGCTGAAACTGCGTTCGCCGTATTCGTCGGTGGAGATGGTGTAGAGTCCTGGTCCCCGCACGGGATGTTTCAGCACAAGTGAGATGTCGAGCCCTTCCGAGGCCCATTGCGCTTTCAGCGTCTCACTTTGTCCGTCCGTTCCCAGGGCGGTGAAATAGGCGGTATCGTGCCCAAGCCGGGCGAGGTGAATCGCCAGATTGAGGGTGTCGCCGCCATATCCGAGCTTCCAGCCCTTTCCCAGCGGCCTGCGTTCCAGCATGCCCTCGCCGATGACGACGATGCGTTTACGGTTCCCGGCCAATCACCAGTTCCACATCGTGCCGTCTTCCAGCCGCGCGACCGGGAGATAAGCGGGCTTGTATTGGTATCTGGCGGCCAGTTTCTCGTCGATGTCGACGCCATGGCCCGGTGTTTCCCCACAGAACAGTTCGCCCTTGCCGAAGCGGTAATCGTGCGGGAACACCGCGTCGGTTTCCTCGGTGTGGCGCATGTATTCCTGCACGCCGAAATTGGGTACCCAGGTGTCGAAATGGAGAGCGCAACCCATAGTGACGGGTGATAGGTCGGTCGCGCCGTGGCAACCAGTGCGGATCTGGTAGAGGCTGGCGAGGTCGGCAATCCGGCGCAGATGGGTAATGCCGCCAGCGCCGATAACAGTCGCGCGGATATAGTCGATCAGCTGGTTCTGGATCAGGTCCTTGGCGTCCCAGATCGTGTTGAAGATCTCGCCCACTGCGAGCGGCGTTACGGTATGCTGGCGGATCAGCTTGAATGCCTCCTGGTTCTCGGCAGGCGTGGCGTCCTCGAGCCAGAACAGCTGATAGGGCTCCAGCATCTTTCCAAGATTGGCGGCTTCCTGCGGCGTGTAGCGGTGATGCCCATCGTGCAACAAATGATGGTCGAAACCGTAGGTCTTGCGCAATTCCTCGAACAGCCTGGGAACGTAGTTGAGCGCCTTTCTCGTGTCCCAGCCCGTCACCGAAGGCAACGCCGCATCGGCCGGCTCGTAATAGAGCTTGCCGCGCCCGACGCCGTAGGCATCCTTGATTCCCGGCACCCCGGTCTGCGCGCGGATCGCCTTGTAACCCATGTCGATATAGTGGCCGACTGCCTCGACCGTTTCGGCTATATCGCTGCCATTGGCATGGCCATATACCATCACGCCATCGCGGCTGCGCCCGCCGAGCAACTGGTAGAGCGGCATGCCGGCCATCTTGGCCTTGATGTCCCACAGCGCCATGTCGACCGCGGCAATCGCGCGCATGGTCACCGGGCCTCGCGGCCAATAGGCACCGCGGTAGAGATATTGCCAGATATCCTCGATCCGCCGAGGATCCATGCCGATGAGGCAGGGGATGACATGGCCCTCGAGATAGGACACGACGGAAAGCTCACGCCCGTTGAGCGTGGCATCGCCAATTCCGTAGACTCCCTGATCGGTCTCAATCTTGAGCGTCACGAAGTTACGCCCTGGACTGCAGACAATCACCCTGGCAGATTCGATCTTCATGGTAACGCTACCTCTGTGCAAGTCGCTTGATCGGCTTTATAGGCATTAGTCAAGATGACATCGCAACTGAAGCTCCATCCTGATCGCTTGCTGCCTGCCGATCCCGCGGTGCGGGCGATCGCGCGGGAATTGTATGCCGGCGTCGTCGACCTGCCGATTATCAGCCCGCACGGTCATACCGATGCCGAATGGTTGGCCAGCAATGCCAATTTCGGCAATGCAGCCGAGTTGCTGCTGCACCCCGATCATTATCTCTTCCGCATGCTCTATTCGCAGGGGGTGCCGCTCGAAGCACTCGGCATTGGTAATCCCGATGCGGACCCGCGAAAGAGCTGGCGGCTGTTCGCCGAACGCTATCATCTGTTTCGGGGCACGCCGTCGCGCATGTGGCTCGATTGGGTTTTTGCCGTGGGATTCGGTCTTGATACCCAGCTTTGTGCTGAAACATCCGACCAATATTACGATGCCATAACTGCGAGTTTGGCGACCGACGCCTTTCGTCCCCGCGCGCTGTTCGAGCGGTTCAATATCGAGGTTATCGCGACCACGGAAAGCCCGTTAGAGGATCTGCGTCACCACGCTGCAATCCGACAGAGCGGCTGGAACGGCAGGGTTATCACCACCTACCGTCCCGATCCGGTCATCGATCCCGAGTTCCACGGCTTTCAGGACAATCTCGACAGACTGTCCGCACTGACCGGAGAGGATTGCCGGAGCTGGAGCGGCTATCTTTCCGCGCACCGCAAGCGCCGCGCCTACTTCGCCGCGAACGGCGCGACATCGACCGACCACGGCCATCCCAGCGCCCGAACCGAAGACCTTTCCCGGGGGGAGGCCGAGGCCTTGTTCGCACGCGTGACAAAGCGGGATGTTTCGGCCCGGGATGCAGAGCTTTTCCGTGCCCAGATGCTCACTGAAATGGCGGGTATGAGTATTGACGATGGCTTGGTCATGCAGCTCCATCCGGGCGTCTTTCGCAATCACAATATGCACCTGTTCAACAAGTTCGGGCGAGACAAGGGTGCCGACATTCCTGTGTCGTGCGAATATGTCCTGGCGCTCCGCCCGCTTTTGTCGAAATTCGGCAACAACCCCGATTTCACCTTGATCGTCTTTACCCTCGACGAAACCGCCTATGCCCGCGAACTGGCGCCGCTGGCCGGACACTATCCGGCGATGAGGCTCGGCCCAGCCTGGTGGTTCAACGACAGCCCGGAAGGCATGCGCCGATTTCGCGAATGCGTGACCGAGACGGCAGGCTTCTACAATACGGTCGGTTTCAACGACGACACCCGCGCTTTCCTCTCGATCCCCGCCCGCCACGACATGGCCCGGCGGATTGACTGCGGGTTCCTTGCCCGGCTGGTGACTGAGCACCGGATTGCGGATTGGGAGGCCGCCGAACTGGCGGTCGATTTGAGTTACAACCTGGCGAAGGCGGCTTACAAGCTGTGAACGCACCCTGTCGCTTGTCAGCAAGATCGCTGGAGAAATTCCCTCCTTCGGGCGTGGAAATCTTCGCATACGACCGCCAAGATCGCGGCATCGGCATTGTCCATTTCGGCATGGGCGCGTTTCATCGGGCGCATCTGGCTGCCTATACGGACGATGCGTTGTCCGCGGCCGGCGGCAATTGGAAAGTGCTCGGTGTTTCACTACGTTCGGCGGGAGTGCGGGAGCAGTTGCGGCCGCAGGATGGCCTCTATTCCTTGCTTGTGCGAAGTGCGGCGGGGAGCCGGGCCCGGATCGTGGGATCTGTCGCCGACGTGCTGGTGGCGCCCGAAGAACGCGACCGGCTGATTGAGGCGCTTGCTGCGCCGGCGACGCACATCGCCAGCTTCACGATCACGGAAAAAGGCTATTGCCGGGCACCCGACGGTTCGCTCGATATTCAACTGGCCGATGACCGATCGGCCTATCCCTATCTGGCCGCAGCCTTTGCGCGCCGGCGCGAAGCGGGTCTGCCGGGGCTCACTCTGCTCAGTTGCGACAATCTTGCAGGGAATGGCGCGCAGTTGCAGCGGCTGGTCGGGAAATATCTGGATGCCCGTGCGCCGCGCTTGCGCGACTGGTTCGAAAACGAATGCACCTGCCCCTCCACTATGGTCGACCGGATCGCCCCTGCAACTACAGATGCGGACCGGGCCGAAGCGGCGGAACTGCTCGGTGGATTGCGTGATGAAGCCGCAGTGGTCACCGAACCATTCAGCCAATGGGTAATCGAGGACAATTTCGCAGGCCCGCGTCCGTCATGGGAAGCGCAAGGGGCGCAGCTTACAAGCGATGTCCATGTCTATGAGACCGCAAAATTGCGCATGCTCAACGGGGCCCATTCGGCGCTGGCCTACCTCGGGTTGCAACATGGCCATGAATTCGTGCATCAGGCCATGGCCGATACCGGGCTAGCGCCGTTGATCGGGCGGCTGATGCGCCAAGAGGCTGCGCCGAGCATTGAGGCTGCCCCGGGGCAGGACCTCTCCGCCTACGCCGAAGCCCTGCTCGCGCGCTTCGCCAACCCCGCGCTCGAACACCGCCTCATCCAGATCGCCATGGATGGCAGCCAGAAAGTGCCTCAACGCTGGCTGGAAACCCTGGCTTTCCATCAGGGCCAAGGCCGTCAGTGCCCTGCGATCCTCGCTGGCATCGCCGCCTGGCTGCGTCATGTCCGGGGGGACAATATTGCAACTTGCGGCCCGGTCGATGACCCGCTTGCGGAACGGCTTGCCGCCACATGGGAAGCCGCAGGCAAGTATGACATCGTCGAGGCCTTGTTCGGCTCCGCCGGCCCGATGGCATCGCAATGGCGGCCGGACGCGGCTGACCGTGCACATATCGCCGAACGGCTTGGTTAAGGGCGAAGTCGCGCGGACATCCATGTCGGGGGCAGGTGCCGTTTCGATTGTGCCGCATATTGCATCGACGGCTGCCGCGAATGATCTCGTTGTGGAAACCGGCAAAGCCGGGACTCGGCATGCAGGGCGACCTGCCAGTCGGTGGTTACCGGATAACGCGGTCGATCGCACCGGCATCGATCAGCGGCGCTGCGTCGATCCCGCCGGCGCCGAGGATTTCGCCGAGACGCTCGAGCGCCGCCAGGATCATCGCCTGTTCCCATTTGGGCAGATCGGAAAATCGGTCGACGAATTGCGACTGCAAGAGGTCTGGCGCATCGTCGAGTAGCGAGCGCCCTGCATCGGTAATCCTGAGCAGCATCTGGCGGCGGTCGTGGGCGGCTCGCTCGCGAGTGACCAGGCCCGCGGCCGTCAGCCGGTCGACGATGCTGGTAACTGTAGGCTGACCGAACTGCAGCGCCGAAGCGATCGCGCTTGGCGTAATCTCCCCGCGCCGCTCGATTTCCTGAAGCACCAGCAGTTGCGAAGGCGTCATGCCAGTGGCCGCAGCCACGCTTTTTCCGACCAGATCGGTTGCCCGCAAAATTCGCCGCAGCGCCCGCAACGTCGGATTGGCGAGCGAGGATTCCATCGCCCGTTCCTAGGCCAAAGCGAGCATTCTGCCAAATCCAATTTAGTTATTGAAATGAAGTATATTTGACCCTTTGAAGGCAGCCACAGGCGCGCAAATCTGGAATAATTTCTACCTATCGGGTTGAGAAATCTCAATCTAACAACTATATGGCGCCGAGCATCAGGAGAGGAAACGATATTGGCCCGTGCCAATCTCCTTCAATTAGAGAACTAAAGTTCGGCCAGTCTGCAGGGATCTGCCAGCCTATGACATCAAAGGACGCCATGCGCCGCAACGGCGACGCGCTCATATTTCGCACCCCCCGTGCCGAAGACGGGCCGGCCGTCACCCGTCTGATTGCCGCAAGCCCTCCACTCGACCCCAATTCCGCCTACTGCAACTTGCTGCAATGCACCCATTTTGCCGGAACTTGCGTGGTTGCAGAGCGCGATGGCGCTATCGCTGGTTGGATATCGGGCTATCGGCTGCCGGAAGATCAGTCATGCTACTTTCTTTGGCAAGTGGCGGTCGCCGCCTCGGCGCGCGGCGAAGGCCTGGCTGGCAAGATGCTCGACGCGATCTTCGCTCGCCCGGCAATGCGGGGCGTTTTGCGCCTCACGACCACCGTTACGCGCGACAACGAAGCCTCCTGGGCGTTGTTCCGCGCTTTTGCCCGCCGCCACAGCGCGCAGCTCAGCGAGAGTCTGTGTTTCGATCGCGATCGCCACTTCGCCGGGTGCCATGCGAGCGAATGGCAGGCGGAGATCGGTCCTCTGGCCCCGGTTTCCTGATCCCCGAATTTCACGAAGAATCCACGCAAAGGAATAGCCGAATGTCGATTGATCCCAAGCCGACCAGCAAAGGTCCAGACTCTTCGCTCTACGAGCGACGCGAGTCGCAGGTTCGCAGCTATTCGCGCGCCATGCCGCGCGAGTTCGTTTCGGCAGAGGGGCCCTGGATGTTCGACAGCAAGGGCGGCCGCTACCTCGACTTCCTGTCGGGCTGTTCGTCGCTCAACTATGGTCACAACCACCCGGTGCTGAAGGCGGCATTGCTCGATTATATAGAGAGCGACGGTATCGCCCACAGCATGGATCTTTATACCGAGGCCAAGGCCGGATTCCTCGAAGCGCTCGAAGAGGTGATCCTCAAGCCGCGCGGTCTCGATTACCGGGCGATGTTCACCGGGCCTACCGGGACGAACGCAGTCGAAGCCGCGATCAAGCTCGCCCGCAAGGTGACGGGCCGCGAAATGGTGATTGCCTTTACCAACGGCTTCCATGGGATGACGCTGGGCTCGCTCGCCTGCACTGGCAATGCCAGCAAGCGCGGCGGCGCGGGCGTCCCGCTCTCGCACGTCGCGCATGAACCTTTCGATGGCTACTTCGGCCCCGAGGTCGATACTGCCGAATTGCTCGAACAGCGCCTGACAGACCCATCGAGCGGCCTCGACGCGCCCGCCGCGATACTGGTGGAGACAGTGCAGGGGGAAGGCGGCCTCAACGTCGCTTCGCCCGCATGGATGCGCAAGATCGCCGACATCGCGAAGCTGCACGGAGCGCTGTTGATCGTCGACGACATCCAGGCTGGCTGCGGCCGCACGGGGGACTTCTTCAGCTTCGAAGACATGGGCATCAAGCCGGACATCGTCACCTTGGCAAAATCCCTCTCGGGCATGGGTCTGCCTTTCGCGCTGACACTCGTCCGGCCCAAGTTCGACATATGGTCGCCGGGCGAGCACAACGGCACGTTCCGCGGCAACAACCATGCGTTCATTACTGCCGCAGCGGCATTGCGCCATTTCTGGTCGGACCCGAGTTTCCTTGCCGACATCAAGCGGCGGGGAGACCTGCTTGAGCGCAAGCTTGACCACATGGCCGAGGCCCATGAATTCGCCATCCATGGACGAGGAATGATGCGCGGCATCAATGTCGGTTCGGGCGAACTGGCATCCGCGATCACGTCCGAGGCCTTCGTCCGCGGTGTGATCATCGAGACGAGCGGCGCCCATGACGAGATCGTCAAGGTGCTGGCGCCGCTCACCATCGAGGACGACCAGTTCGAGCAAGGCCTCGATATCCTCGCGGCGTGTATCGAGGAATGCACAATGAGCGACGATAACCTTTGCGTCGCTGCGGAATAGGAGACCGGCCAATGCTCATTCGTACTCTGCGCGAGACGCGCGCTTCTGACCGCAATGTTGTCTCGGACGGCTGGGAAAGCGCGAGGCTGCTGCTCAAGGACGACGGCATGGGCTTTTCCATGCACATCACGACCCTGGAGGCCGGCGCTGAACTCAAGATGCACTACCAGCACCATCTTGAGGCCGTGCTTGTCCTGAAGGGCAAGGGCTCGATAGAAGACCTGGCCACGGGAAAGGTTCACCGGCTCGCCGGGGGCACACTCTATGCACTCGACGAGCACGACCGGCATGTGCTTCGACCCGAAACTGAGATGTTGACGGTCTGCGTCTTCAATCCGCCAGTGACGGGCCGCGAAGTGCATGACGCAAGCGGCGCCTATCCTGCCGACAGCGGCGCGGAGCGGGAGGATGTCCATGCCTGAAGCGCAGGTGGCTCAGGCGTCGCGCGACATCTATCCATCTCGCTGCGCGGCCGAACCCGGACAGCAAACGCGCCTCGATCCCGTCGTCTACAGCGAATGGACCAGCGATGCGCCGCTGTCCGCGGAGCAGGCGGCGTCGTTCGAACGGGACGGATACCTGGTCCTGCATGACCTGTTCGACCCCGCCGAAGCCGCGTTTCTTCAGCAGGAAGCCGGGCGCATGCTCGGCGCCCCCGCTCTGCTCGAGGACGGCACCGTCATTACCGAGCCTGGCGGATCGGAAGTCCGCTCGATTTTCGCAATCCACCGTCAGAGCGATCTGATGCGCCGCCTGGCGGCAGACAGCCGCCTGGCCGGCATTGCCTCTTTTCTCCTCGGCGACGGCGTCTACGTCCACCAGTCCCGCCTCAATTATAAACCAGGCTTTCACGGCAAGGAATTCTACTGGCATTCGGATTTCGAGACCTGGCACGTCGAGGATGGAATGCCGCGCATGCGGGCGCTTTCGGTGTCGGTCCTGCTGGCGGAGAACACGCCCGACAATGGCCCCCTGATGTTGATACCGGGCTCGCACCGGACCTATCTGTCCTGCGTCGGCGAAACGCCCGAGGATCATTACAGGCTGTCTTTGCGCCGCCAGGACTATGGCGTGCCTGACGAATTGAGCCTGGCCGAACTGGTGCATGAACACGGCATTGCCGCACCGACCGGAAAGCCGGGATCGGTAGTGCTCTTCGATTGCAACGTGATGCACGGATCCAATGGCAACATCACGCCGCTGCCGCGTTCCAATGCCTTTTTTGTCTATAATGCCCTGTCCAACCGGCTTGAGCGCCCCTTCGGTGTCGAGCGACCCAGGCCCGAGTTTGTCGCCGCGCGCGAGATCGAACCGGTCAGTGCGATCGAGGGCAGGCTGAACCCACCCGGCGCGAAAGCGGCATGATGGCGATTGCAAGCTTCGTCGCGTTCCTGATTCTGTTCATGGGGATCGGCCTGGCTTCGGCGAGGCGCGCTCGGGGAACCAAATCGGATTACTACCTGGCCAGCCGCTCGGTCGGGCCAATGCTCGCCGGCCTGTCGGCGGTGGCTACTAACAACAGCGGCTACATGTTCATCGGCGTTATCGGCTATACCTATGCCGTGGGTCTGCCCTCGATCTGGCTCATGCTGGGCTGGATTGCCGGTGACTTTCTCGCCTCGCTCATCGTCCACCAGAGGCTGCGCGCCGCGACGGAGCGCACCGGAGAAGTGTCTTTCGGGGCGGTAATCGCGGGCTGGACAGGAACCCGGATGGCGGTCTGGAGCAAACTCGCCGCGGTGGTCACAATCGTCTTCCTCGGCTCCTACGCCGCGGCTCAGATCGCGGCCGGTGGCAAGGCTCTGGAAGGCGTGTTCGGCTGGGACAGGACCACGGGAGCGTGGATCGTCGCCCTCATGGTGCTATCCTATTCGATTGCCGGCGGCATCCGCGCCTCGATCTGGACCGACGTGGCGCAAAGCCTGGTCATGATTGTCGCCATGACTGTGCTCGTGATTACAGGATTCTGGGCGCTTGGTGGCGTTGGCAGCACGATCGCCAGCTGGCAGGCCATTCCCGGTTACTTCGACCTGACGCCGCCCGATCTCCTGGTGCCGGGGCTGCCCGGCCTCGCCCTGTTCATCGTCGGCTGGCTGTTCGCCGGCCTCAGCGTAATCGGCCAGCCGCATATCATGGTGCGTTTCATGGCGCTCGACAGTCCGCGCAGCGTGGGTGTGGCGCGCGTCTGGTATTATGGTTTCTTCATTGCCTTCTATGCGCTGGCGACGATGGCAGGCATGCTCTCGCGGCTGCACGTGCCGCAGCTGGCGGCGCTCGATCCCGAAATGGCGCTTCCCACCATGGCAGTCCATCTGCTCTCGCCGGTATTGGTCGGTGTGATCCTTGCCGGTATTTTTGCGGCGACCATGTCGACGGCGGATTCGCTGGTACTTAGCTGTTCGGCTGCGCTGACCCACGACCTCATGCCCGGTAAGAACGAGCACCCGGTGGTGCTCAAGGCGGCGACGGCGCTAGTCATCGCGCTGGCGCTCGGCATTGCCTTGTCCGGCAACCGTTCGGTGTTCGACCTCGTCATACTCTCCTGGTCGACGCTGGCCGTCGCCTTCGGTCCGCTGCTGCTCCTGCTGGCATTCGGTCGCCGGGTTTCTCAACGCCGCGCTATAGTGATGATGGCGGCGGGGATTGCTGTTGCCCTGGCCTGGCGCGCAGCGGGATTGCACGATGCGATCTACGAGGGTCTGCCTGGAATAATCGTCGGGCTTGCGGTGGGTCTGCCGGGGCGGCGCCAGCAGACCATCCAGTCGCATCCATCGAAGGACGAACGGTCGCGATCTGGTCTGTTCACTCGGCTGCTGACGGCTCTCGCGACCGGCATCGACAAAGGCGGCCGGCCGCCCGTGGGGTAGCGACGGATTATCGTAAACCCAGCTGCGCGCGATTGGTCCGCTTGGTGCGCGTTTCTTTCAGGCCAAGCTCGGGATCGCTACCCATGGCCGGCTTCTTTCCTTACCGTCGATCCGGCATTTCAGTTTCCAAAGCTTTGAGCCGCTCGGAGTGAGTAGAAGGTAAAGGCCCTTGCCGTCTGCGATCTTGTAATTGGATTCGCCTGCCTTGGCTTGCCGGATCGAAGCGTCAATGAGCGCCATAGTCGCCTCGCCACCTATTCGCCTTCTCTGTTGATTTGCACTGAGAGTTGACCCGGGAGGGGCATAAATTTCCACTGAGAAGTGACCCATGTTCTGAGCTTTCCCCTGGCTGTTGGGTTGGGGGATACAGGAGTGATCGACATGGCGTTATTG
>JBFWSE010000090.1:0-13894 GCA_050248535.1 Novosphingobium sp. | reverse complement strand
GTTCCTCACCGACCGCAAGGACTTCATGATCATCTCGGGCGGTGTGAACATCTATCCCCAGGCGGTGGAGGACTGCCTGATCATGCACCCCAGGGTGATGGATGTCGCCGTGATCGGCGTGCCCGATGCGGAATATGGCGAGCAAGTGAAGGCGGTGGTGCAGCCGCGGAACTGGGCCGATGCGGGCCGGGGGCTGGAAGACGAACTGCGCGAATGGGTGGCGAGCCGGATATCGAAGGTGACGCAGCCGAAGAGTTACGAATTTGTCGAGGAACTGCCTCGGATACCTTCGGGCAAGCTTGCGAAGCATGAGCTGCGGAAGCTGTATGGGAATGGCGTGGCGGTAACGTAATCCTCCCCGGAACGGGGAGGGGAACCATCCGGAGGATGGTGGAGGGGCACCCTCGGCATCTGCTAAACTTTCCTTGCAGCGCTCTGCCGCCTTTGCCCCTCCACCCCGGCTGTGGCGGCGGTCCCCCTCCCCATTCGGAGGAGGAATGGTTTGACATGATCATGTCAAAATGACACGAATATTGCATGCATGGCAAATTCGATTCGCGCCACCCCCTGGTCGGCCTCTCGGACGAGCTGATCCGTCTTAACGGGCGGATGAAGAGTCTGTTTGCCGGGGCAAGGCGGCGCGAAGGGCTGGGGGATTCGGAGCAGTCGGTGCTTAATGCCGTGGTCGAGGCGGATCGCCCGCCTACTGTGCCGCAAATCGGCCGGTCCTATGGTCAGCCGCGCCAGATTGTGCAGCGTGCGGCCAATTCTCTGATCGAGGCAGGGTTGATAGAGGCCGTGCCCAATCCCGATCACAAGCGCGCCATGCTGCTGCGCGCCACCGAACAGGGCATTGCCGTCAAGCGCGAGATCGACGCAGAGGTCGATGCCATTGCCAGCGCATTCTCACGAGGAATCGACTCCACGGTCATACGCCTCGCCACCGCACAATTGCGCACTATCCGCCGCCAGCTCGAAGACGAGTTGCGCGGCGCCTGATCTGGGAGAGACCGAAGTGGAAGCCAATCTCGACGAACTGGCCCCGACAGGCCCGCTGACTGCATGGCTCGATGCGCATGTGCCCGAGCTGGGCACGGGTCCGCTCAAGACCTCGCTGCTGTCGGGCGGCACGTCCAACGTAGTGCTGACGCTTGAGCGTGGGGAAAAGCCGATGGTCATGCGCCGACCGCCGGCCGTGCCCCCGCCGGGCGCGGAGAAGGGCGTGCTGCGCGAGGCGCGCATCCTAACCGCGCTCAATCAGACCGATGTGCCGCATCCGGTCTGCTACGGCGCCTGCGAGGACATATCGGTTGCCGGTGCGCCGTTCTATGTCATGGAAAAGGTCGATGGCTGGGCGCCGAACCTGCGCGACGAGAAGATCTGGAACGAGCCGCCGTTCGACACAATGCCCTACGAATACGGCATCCCTTTCGCCATCATCGATGGTCTGATCAAGCTCGCCAATGTCGATTACGAGGCCATTGGCCTCGGCGACTATGGCAAGCCGGGCAAGTTTCTCGAACGGCAGGTGGACCGCTGGTCGGGCCAGCTCAAGAGCTACCCGGAGAAATACAAGGGTTACACCGCGCGCGATCTCAAGGGCTATGCCGAGACCGAGGACTGGCTGCGCAATTCGACCCTGCCCGAAGAAGTGCGCGGCATCATCCATGGCGACGTCGGCACGCCCAACATGATGTTCAAATGGGGTCCGCCGGCGCGGCTCGCCGCGATGATCGACTGGGAGCTTTCGACCATCGGCGACCCGATGATCGACCTTGCCTGGTTCACCGGCGGCATGCGCGATGAGGAAAATCCGGACAAGGAGTTTCCCACCGCGCTCAACAACCCCGAGCACTTCCCCACCAAGCAGGAACTGCAACGCTATTATTGCGCCGGAACCGGCCGCAAGATCGAGGACTACCGATGGTTCTCGATCATGGCGCGGTTCAAATCGGGCTGCCTGCTCGAATACAAGGTGGCCCAGGCCGAAGCGGGGATTTTGCCCAAGGATGTGGGGCGGTTCTTCTCGCGCATTGTCGAGAACGTGTTTCAGGAAACCGCGGCGGAAATTGCCCGGATGAAGTGAATTCGATCCTCCCCGGAACGGGGAGGTGCCCTGCAGGGGCGGAGGGGTCGGGACCTCTCATCATAGTTAGCGCTTGCGGGGAGGTCCCGACCCCTCCGTCAGTCCTGTGGACTGCCACCTCCCCGTTCCGGGGAGGAATGAAGGAGAGAGATGATGATCGATTTTTCCGTTGAACCCGAATTCCAGAAAAAGCTCGACTGGATGAACACCTTCGTCCGCGAGGAATGCGAGACGATGGACTTGCTATGGCCGGACATCCGCTACACCTACGACACTTCGCACAAGCCCTCGCGCCGGCACCTGAAGCCGCTGCAGGAGCAGGTCAAGGCGCAGGGCCTCTGGGCCTGTCATCTGGGTCCGAACTTGGGTGGGCCGGGCTATGGCCAGGTGAAACTTGCGCTGATGAACGAGATCATCGGCCGCTCGCGCTGGGCGCCGACCATTTTCGGCACTGCCGCGCCTGACACCGGTAATGCCGAAATCCTCGCGATCTTCGGCACGCCCGAGCAGAAGCAGCGCTTTCTTGGACCGCTTATGGAGCAGGAGATCGTTTCGTGCTTCTCGATGACAGAGCCGCAAGGCGGCGCCGATCCGGGCGAGTTCGTCTGCAAGGCGACCCGCGTCACCAATGACAAAGGTGAGGACGAGTGGGAGATCGAGGGCGAGAAGTGGTTCTCCTCGAACGCGCGCTATGCCGCCTTCTGCCTGGTCATCTGCGTCACCGATCCCGAGGCCAAGCTGACCGAGCGGATGAGCATGTTCATCGTGCCCACCGATACGCCGGGCTTCGAGATCATCCGCAACGTCGCGCTGGTCGGTGAAAGCGCTCCCGATGACGGCGCACAGTGCCACGTGCGCTACAACAAGGTGCGCGTGCCGCTGGATTACATGCTTGGCGAGCGGGGCGGCGGCTTCAAGGTCGCGCAAGCGCGGCTGGGCGGCGGGCGCATCCACCACGCGATGCGCACCGTCGGCCAGTGCCAGCGCTCGATCGACATGATGCTGGAACGCGCCGTCTCGCGCCGCACCAAGGGCAAGATGCTGGGCGATCACCAGTTCGTGCAAGGCAAGATCGCTGATTCGATCATCGAGCTGGAGCAGTTCCGCTGCCTGGTGCTCAAGACCGCCTGGATCATCGACGAGATCGAGGCGGGCCGCATGCCGCACGGCGCCAGCCGCAACCACATCGGCATGTGCAAGGTCGCCATGGCCACTTTGTACGGCAACATCGCCGCCCGCGCGCTGGAGATCCACGGCTCGCTCGGCATTTCGCAGGACATGCCGCTGGCCCAGTCCTTTGCCGGCTACATGAGCCTGGCCTTCGCCGACGGTCCGACCGACGTGCATCGCTCGCAGCTCGCCCGCGCCTACCTGCGAAAGGCCAAGCCGGCCGAAGGCATGTTCCCCAGCGAACATATCCCGACCCGGACCGCCGCCGCCCTGGCGCGCTATCCCAACGCGCTCGACGATTGAGAGGAATCGAGATGGACCCGTTGTTCGATTTCACCGGCAAGGTCGCCTTGGTCACCGGCGGTTCGCGCGGAATCGGCTATGAGATGGTCAAGGCGCTCGCTTCGCGCGGGGCCGACGTCATCATCGCCAGCCGCAAGCTCGAAAACTGCGAAGCCGTGGCCGAGGAATGCCGCGCCATGGGCCGCAAGGCGCTCGCCGTCTCCGCCCATGTAGGCAAATGGCCCGAGTGCGACCGGCTGATCGAGGAAAGCTACGCCGCTTTCGGCCGGGTCGACATCCTGATCAACAATGCCGGCATGAGTCCGCGCATGGCGAGCCATGAAGTGCCCGAAAGCCTGTTCGATTCGGTGGTGAACCTCAACTTCAAGGGACCGTTCCGGCTCGCCAGCCAGATCGGCAAGCGCATGTTCGATGGGGATGGGGGCTGCATCATCAATGTGACCTCCTCGGGCTCGATGATGCCCTTGCCGGAAGTGGTGCCCTATGGTTCGTCCAAGGCCGCGCTCAATGCCATGTCGAAGAGCCTCGCCTGGGAATATGCTCCGAAGGTGCGCGTCAACACGCTGTCGCCCGGCGCTTTCCGTACTGACATTGTCCAGGCTTGGCCGGACAAGGGGCAAGGCCCGATCCCGATCCCGCGCGGCCATGCGGCGGAGCCGGAGGAGATCGTCACCGCGGTTCTCTATCTCGCCAGCCCGGCCTCGGTGAATGTTACCGGATCACTGGTCCGCTGCGACGGAGGCCAGCACTGACGATATAATACCTCCCCGGAACGGGGAGGGGGACCACCCGCGCAGCGAGGTGGTGGAGGGGTCGAAACCTACCCTCCGACTTAGCACGTGCGGAGAGGTCGCCACCCCTCCGTCATCGCTTCGCAATGCCACCTCCCCGTTCTGGAGAGGTATTTGAGAGGATAGTGAATCTATGCCCAGAGCCGTCATCGCCGACGAGTTCGGCCCGCCCGAAAGCTACCAGCTGCGCGAATACGATCCCGGCCCGCCGGGAAAGGGGCAAGTGCGCGTGGCGATCAAGTTTGCCGGCATTTCCTACGTCGATGTGCTGACTGCCATGGGCAAATACCAGTTCAAGCCGCCGCTGCCCTTCATCCCGGGCAGCGAGGCCTCGGGTATCGTCGAAGCAATTGGGCCGGGGGTGACCAATCTCGCCGTGGGCGACAAGGTGATGTGCGGTGGCATGGGCGGGCAGTTTGCCGAAGTGAACAATTACCGCGCCCAGGTGGTGACCAAAGTGCCCGAGGGCATGTCACTGGAAACCGCCGCGGTCTTCTCGGTCAATTACGGCACGGCGCATCATGCGCTGGTCGATCGTGCGCACGCGAAAGCCGGCGAGAGCCTGCTGGTGCTCGGCGCGGCAGGAGGAACGGGGTTTGCCGCGGTGCAGGTGGGCAAGCACCTTGGGCTGCATGTCATCGCTTCGGCTTCCAGCCCGGAAAAGCGCGCGGCGGCGCTGGCCGGCGGCGCGGATGCGGTGGTCGAGACTGGCGCCGAGGATTGGCGCGAGCAGGTCAAGGCGGCCAACAATGGCAAGCCGATCGACATCGTGTTCGATCCAGTCGGCGGCGATGCCACCGAACTGGCCTTCCGTACGCTCGGCTATGACGGGCGACATCTGGTGGTCGGCTTTGTCGCCGGCCTGACCAAATTGCCCACCAACCTGCCGCTGCTGAAGTGCGCCAGCCTGGTTGGCGTGCAAATGCTTGGCCAATCGACCAACCGGCCGGCCGAAGCTGAAGCCAACCGCCGCCGCACGCTCGAGATCGGCGCCACCGGGGCTTTTGTCCCTGCCATTGCCGCGCGCTATCCGATCGAGGACTACGCTGCTGCGATGCATGTCGCATTTGACGGCAAGGCGGCCGGGCGGATCGTGCTGACGATGGAATAGGCTCTTGACCATGTGCCCTGCTGCCAGTCAGGTGAGAACCAACCGAATGGGAGAGTCACATGGTCACGATCGCCGATCTCAAGAAAGAAGCCGAACAGCACGTCATCTATGAAAAGGACAAGGCGACCAAGATCGCCACGATCACTTTCAAACGGCTGGAAAAGCACAACACCGCCACCATTGGCATGCGCGCGCGTTTCGGCGAACTGGTGTTCAAGGCCAACATCGACGATGACGTGAAAGTCCTGGTGATCCGAGGCGAGGGCGACAACCTCGGCTCGGGCGGCGATCTCAACGAGCACGGCGATCTCTATCTCAACCCGCAGCCGGGCGACAGCTTCCTGGTCGACCTCGAAATCGACGATCCCGATGTGAAATATCCGCCGATCGGCACCTACCGCTATCTGCACGGCCTGACCGACTATTACGCCAAGGCGCGTTCGGGCAACCGGCCGCTGCAGGAATTCAAGAAGATCTCGATCATCGAGGCCAAGGGCTATTGCTATGGCTGGCACTTTTATCAGTGCGCCGACGCCGACATCATCGTCGCTTCGGACGATGCGCTGTTCGGCCACCCCTCGTTCCGCTACGCCGGCTGGGGGCCGCGCATGTGGCAGTGGCTGGAAACCGTAGGCCTGCGCGCGTTCAGTGAAATGCTGTTCACCGGCCGACCGTTCACTGCCGAGGAAATGTACACCGCCAACCGCTTCGTCAACTGCGTCGTCCCGCGCGACCAGCTCGAAGCGACGACCGCGAAATATGCCCATGCCTGCTCGATTACCCGTCCGAACGATGTAGTGGTGGCGCAAAAGACCTTCATCGAAGCCTACAAGCAGCACCGCGGCGAATATATGGGAAGCCTGCTCACGGGCTGGCTCGAAGGCATGCTGCCGCTGATGAAGGACGACGGCGACAACGACGTCAATCTGGGCAAGGACAACACGTTCAAGCAGGGCATCGGCCAGGTGGTGAAGGGGAATGACCTGCACTATCCGGCGGATTGGCGGCTCTCCAAGAAGGGGCGCGAGAGCAACGAGGCGTAATCCTCCCCCTTCGGAGGAGGATTACCTCCCTGGATCGAAGTACGGCTTGTCGCCAATTACCGTCACACGCTCCATGTGCCGCTCCGCTGGCGCATAGTCGCCCACGGCATAGTGCTGGCACACGCGGTTGTCCCAGAAGGCGATCGAATTCTTGCGCCAGCGGAAACGGCACTGGTATTCCGGGATCGCCGCCTGGCTGTAAAGATGGTCGAGCAGCCAATAGCTCTCCTTCTCGCTCAGCCCGTCGATCTCGGTGACGAAGGCGCAGTTGACGTAGAGGATACGTTCGCCGGTTTCGGGATGCGTGCGCACAACGGGGTGGTGTTGTGGCGGGAATTCCTCGTGGAACTGTTGCACGGTCTTGCCCTGGAAAGCGGCGAAGCCCTTGCCGTCGTGAACGGCCGTGAGGCCGCAGATGAATTCTTTCATTTTCGGCGACAGGCCGTCGTAGGCTGCGGCCATATCCGCGAACATGGTATCGCCGCCAGTCTCCGGAATAGTGCGGCCGATCAGGATTGACCCGAACGAAGGCGTTTCGCGCCAGGTGACATCGGAATGCCACAGGTCGGCGCCAGTGCGGTTCCTGGCGCCCGGGTAAAGGTTCATGCCGGCCGCCCGGCTGCGCAGGTGGAAAATCTCCGGATGCGGCTGATCCTTGGGCGAGGCTGGATGCACCTCGAGTTCGCCGAAGCGGCGGGCGAAGGCAATGTGCTGCGCCTGATCGATGTCCTGGTCGCGGAAGAAAATGACTTTGTAGGTCAGGAGCGCCGCGCGGATATCGGCGATCAGTTCGTCCGAAAGCTCCTCGCGCAAGTCGATGCCGTGGATCTCTGCGCCAATGCGCGGATTGAGCGGCTCGACAGTGAACCGGGCGAAGCTGCGGGGTTCGGCGACAGTCGCCATGGCCATATCCTCCCTTGACGGAACGCCGCCGAGTATGCGCAAATCGCCCATCGTGCGCAAGCGGCGCGCGGAACAACGAATTTTTCGAGGAGAGCCCCATGCCCAAATGCAAGATCGTCGCGCTGACTACGCCCAAGCCGGGCCAGGAAAAGGAATTTGCCGACTGGTACCAGAACACCCACCTGCCCGAGATGACATCGTTCGCCGGCTCGCAGGGCGCGCAGCGGTTTCAGCTGGTGGCGAAAATGATGGGAGCGGACACCAACCAGTTCCTCGCCATTTATGACATCGAATGCGACGATCCGGGCGCCTATCTGGCTGCGGTCGGCGCGGCGGCGCAAGCGGGCAAGCTGACGCCGGGCACCTGGTCGCAGGATGAGACGACCTATACCGCGCTGTTCGTCGAATGCGGCGACTATGTGAAAGGCGTCGGCTGACGCACTTCTGAAATGCTGACGTGCGGGAGGATCGCCATTGCGCCGGTCCTCCCGCCGCATTATCGGCCCCGCCATGCAATCCGGCCCCGCTCCGCAACGCGATCCGCTGATCTGGTGCATCGCGATCGCGCTCGCGTTTCTCGGGCTGGTCTGGCATCGGCTGGGCATTCCATCGAAAATCTATTTCGACGAAGTCCATTACGTCCCGGCTGCGCGCAAGCTGCTGCAGTGGGAGATGGTCAACACCGAGCACCCGATGCTGGGCAAGCAAATCCTGGCAGCTGCAATTTCGTTGCTGGGCGACAAACCGCTGTCCTGGCGCATACCTTCGGCCCTGTTCGGTGCTTTCGGCCTGTTCGCCTTCGGGCGGCTGATCTGGCACGCGAGCCACCGGCGATTTGCAACGCTTGCAGGTATGTTTCTGCTCGCCACCAGCTTTGCCTGGTTCATCCAGAGCCGCATTGCCATGCTCGACATGTTCATGGCCGCATTCGGCATCTGCGGACTTTGGCAGGTCGCAGTTGCGCTTAACCGTCCGGCAAGGCGCGCGCGCTGGCATTTGCTGGCGGCGGGCGTGCTGTTCGGCCTTTCGATGGGAGTAAAGTGGAGCATGGCGCCTGCCGTGGCCTTGCCGGGCCTGGCGATGCTGGCGCTGCGTTTTCGCGATCATGGCCGCCGCTTCATTGTCGAGAGTGGAACCCGGCCGCTGCCGGGGATTGCCTTGTGGGAAGCGGGCATCTGGATCGGCCTGGTGCCGCTCGCAATCTACTGGGCGACCTACATGCCGGGCTTTCTGATGCCCAAGAACCCGATCGACCCGCTCCAGCCGCTCGCCTGGCACCGCTATATGATCCGGTTGCAGGACAGCGTTACGGCGCTTCACACCTATCGCAGCATCTGGCCCGACTGGGTGGTGAACTGGCGGGCCGTCTGGTATCTCTATCAGGAGGTCGATAGCGCCCAGCGCGGCGTGCTGCTGATCGGCAATCCCTTCTCGATGCTGGCTGGTTTGTCCGCTTTGCTATGGTGCCTGTGGGCGGGACTGTGGCGCCGCCGCCATGACGCGCTGGCATTCGCCGGACTGTACCTTGCCTTGCTCAGCCTTTGGATTGTGTCCGAAAAGCCGATACAGTTCTACTACCACTACCTGATGCCGGGGACCATGCTGATGGCCTGCCTTTCGCTGGGACTCGATGACTTGTGGAACCGGGGCGGGCGCTGGCGCTGGTTCGCCCTGTCGGCGCTTGGTCTGGCCGGGGCGATGTTCGTCTGGTTCTACCCGATCATTTCGGCTGCCATGCTGCATAATGGCAAGGACAGCTATGCCCAGTGGATGTGGCTTGCCGGCTGGCGATGAGCGGTTTGCCGGCTTTTTTGGGCAAGTAATCCCCGATAAAAGGCGACCCGCCGCAAATGTCTTGAATTTGCGCGCCGAATGGGCGGCATTCATGGCTAACAAAGTATAACAAACGGGTCGATTGGTGGCGCCAGGGCGGCGTTTCCCAATCACTATTACGATGGACTGGCAGGCGGCACGTAACCCGCTTGTCGTCGATGGTTTCTATTGTGATTTTTTGGGGAATGGGGTCTTCGACGTTGATTGTCTATCCAGGTGGGAAGCAAGTTCGTCACGCAGTCCGTATGCCGGTCAGGGTCCAGCCAGGCAGAGGCGGATCAGCCGATGGATTGCTCATCGAAATTTCGGCGCAGGGCTGCCGGATCAGTCAGATCGACGAGACGCAAATCGATCATGGCGCTCTGGTGACTGTGCTGATCGACGGTTTTGTCGGTCTCGAAGCGCAAGTGCTGCGTGCCTACGATGGCTTGGTTGGACTTCGTTTCGCGAGGCCACTGACCAGAAGCCGCCTGGCCGAAATCCTGGCAACTTATCGCGATCCGCCATTGCGGTTGCAGCCGCTTTTCCGTTTCGCCAACTAGATCCTGTTTTATTCGGCGGTGACGTCCAGCGGCTGTGTCGATCCGATCCAGCCTTCATGGATCCGGTAGAACTCAAGCCGGTTGATCGGAAAACCCTGCGTTTGCTCGTATTCGACAAGCAGGGCCATGTCAGGTGGATCTTCTCCGGCTGCATATCCCCAGAAGATGGTTGGGCAGTCCTTCGACATGCGCCGCGAATTCTCGGGTTCCAGCGTGAAACCATGCTGACCGGCGACATAGTGGTATGCCCAAGGAACGACTTGTGCGCTGTCTGGAGGGGGCATTCGCATTTGCGCCCGGTTCCAGTTCATTTCGGCATGTACAGTTGTATCCGGGCAGGCGGAGACTTCGCGGGCAATGACGCGGGCGGCCTGGTCCCAACCTGGTTGGGCCGAGGCCTGGCTGGCGCTGCGGCCTATCGATATAAGGCTGAGCCCGACCGACGCCACGAGTAGCGCCCCGCCAACCATGGGCGAGAGTTGGCGCGACATTGCGCAGAACCCTAGCGCCAAAATCATTGCGATCATAGGAAACATGCCCACGAAATACTTTGGCACAACCATAGGGCGCCACATATGAATGGCCAAACCTGCGAGGCAGACGAGGACGAGCCCGGTTGCGATCAGCAACGCCAATTCCAGTTCTGCGGATAACATGCGCCGGCGGATCGCTTCCGCTGCGAGAAGGGCAAGTCCGCCCATACCGGCAAAAGTCAGCAGCCAGTTTGCCGACGTCGCGTACTGTGCGATCAGGGCATAAGAACCTGTCACTTGATCTATTCCGGATGGGATCCAGAACGCCGTTGTATTCGACATCCAGTTGCCGGCCTGAACCGCCACCGTGCCGCAGAATATCAGCCCTGACATTGCGGCAGGCAGGGTCAACATGCGCAACCTCCGCCAATCGCGGCGGGCAAGTGCCAGAGCCACGAATGGAAGAATCAGCGAAGTGGCGAGAACGCTGGTGAGGATGTGGATGTTGAATGCGACGAGGATCGATCCGAACAAGACAGCGCGACGACTCTGCGACAGCGGCGCACCATCGAGCCAAAGCGTCGTGATCGAAAGCGTTAGAACCGCAATGGTGCACCAGGACAGGAAATAGGATCGCAGTTCGGCGGCGAACGGGAATACAGCATCCTGAGATGCCAGGCAGAGAAAATAGACGCTGGCCAGCGCAACACGGTCGCCAGCCGAACCGCGTCGGCGGCCAGCGGCGGTGGCACCCGCGGCAAATGCCGCAAGAGCTATCAACAAGTTCAGAATGCGCCTGGCTCCTGCCGATTCTCCAAACCCGGCGGTTGCCCGCGAAAGCGCATAGTAGAGCGGGGGGTGATTATCGAACAGCCAGTGGCGAGTCAGCGCCTCATACCACCCGAATTGCGAGCCAGTTACATAGAGCGTGAACAATTCGTCGTAGTAGACGGCGCGCTTGGCCACTATCCACGCCAGGGCGAGGAACAGCGCCGATCCGACGAGTAACATCATCGGCCAGCCTGTCAGCCATGCAGCTGGACGACTTTCCAGGTTCCGCCGTGCGACAGTCAACGCTAATACTTGCCCCAGACGAACTTGCTCGAAAGCGCGAAGTTCCACACCGAGCCCAGCACGATACCGACAATCACGGCGAACAGCTCGGGGAAGCCCATCCGCACCAGCGCAGCGGCCGATGCGACATTGGTCAGCAGGCCCAGTGCGCAAGTCAGCCCGAACTGGAGCCAGCCCTTGAGCATCGGCCCCCAGCCGCGCAACCGCTTGTCGGAATAGGTCAGCTCATTGTTGAGCACGAAATTGAACGTCATGGCGACAACCGCCGCCATGCTGTTTGCCACGATGAACGGCATTTCGCTGGACCAGTTGCCATAGTCGAACTTCACGCCCTGGATCAGCGACTGGATCACCCACAGCGCGGCCAACTGAACCACTACACCCATTGCGCCGACCGTGCCGAACAGGGCAAAGCGAGTCGGAATGATGCGGCCTAGCCACTTGTCGTAAAGCCCGATGAGGAATTCGAAAATCACGGTCTGGTCGAGCTTGGATTCACCTTCCGCCCTGGCGGCGAAATTCATCGGCAGCTCCTTGACCCTGAGCGGGCGTTCGACTGTCGCGAGGATGTCGAGCAGGATCTTGAAGCCGACGCCCGAAAGCCGGTGCGCGTCGGCGCGCAGGGTCTCGGTCTTGAGCATGAAATAGCCGCTCATCGGATCAGTGAGTTCGACCCCGGTGACCTGATTGGCGATCTTGTTGGCGAGGCCCGAGGCCTTGACGCGGTCCGGGCGGCCCCATTCCTCGGTGCTCGAGCCTTCGGCAAAGCGCGAGGCATAGGCAAGGTCGTATTGACCCGAATTGATCGCCTCGAGCATCTGCGGCAGCAGCGCAGGGTCGTGCTGGTGGTCGGCGTCCATGACCGCGACCACGGGCGCTGCGGTTGAGCACATGCCTTCGATGGCCGCCGATGCGAGGCCACGGCGGCCGATGCGCTGGATACAGCGCACGCGCGGATCGGTGAGCGAAAGGCTGCGGGCTTCCTCGGCGGTACCGTCCGGGCTGTTGTCGTCGACGAAAACCACTTCCCAGGCAATGCCGGCGAGCGCCTTGTCGAGCCGTTCGACCATGGTCGCAACGTTCTTGCGCTCGTTGTAGGTCGGCAGCACGACCGCCAGCTCAAGCGATCCCGCCTCGCTCTTGCGGGCCTCGGCGTCGAGCGCCTGTTCGATTTCTGTGAAGCTCATGTCCATGGCCTCGCGCGATAATGGGTAATTACTTATAAACCCTTATCGCCCGCCGGAATCCTTGCCTAAAGACGGGCCAGCACGGCATCGCCGATTTCGCGGGTGCCGGCGTTGCCGCCCAGATCTCCACCAAGAATTCCATCGGCCAATGCCTTTTCGACGGCTGTCTCGATCCGCGCGGCTTCGGCTTCGAGTGCGAAGCTGTGACGCAGCATCATCGCGGTGGAAAGGATCTGCGCCATCGGATTGGCGACACCCTTGCCGGCAATGTCGGGTGCGGAGCCGTGAATCGGCTCATAGAGGCCATAGGTGCCTTCGGCCATCGTCGCCGAGGCCAGCAGGCCGATCGAACCGACGCACATTGATGCCTGATCCGACAGGATGTCGCCGAACATGTTGCCGGTGACTATGGTGTCGAACTGGCCGGGATCCTTGACCAGCTGCATGGCGGCATTGTCGACATACATGTGGCTCAATTCGACGTCGGGATATTCCTTGGACGTCTCGATGATCACATCGCGCCATAGCTGCGAGGTGTCGAGCACATTGGCCTTGTCGATTGAGCACAGCTTCTTGCGGCGGCCCATGGCGGTGCGGAAGGCGGTGTGCGCGACGCGGCGCACTTCGTCTTCGGCATAGGCCATGTCGTCGAAGCCCTGGCGGCGGCCGTCGGGCAGAATGCGGATGCCCTTGTTGCCGAAATAGACGTCGCCATTCGCTTCGCGCACGATCAGGAGGTCGATCTTTTCGGCCACTTCCTGCTTGAGCGAGGACATGTGCTCAAGGCCCTTGTAGACCTTGGCCGGGCGCATGTTGGCGAACAGCTTCATTTCCTTGCGCAGGCCGAGGATTGCTTGCTCGGGTCGCAGGTGGCGTTCCAGGTTGTCGAGCGAAAAGTCGCCCACGGAGCCAAACAGTATGCAATCCGATGCCTTGGCGATATCCAGCGTTTCGGGCGGTAGCGGATGTCCCGTGGCGCGATAGGCTGCGCCGCCGACCAGGCCTTCGGTCATTTCCAGGCCTTCCAGTTTCAGCGCATCGAGCACTCGCAACGCCTCTGCCATGATCTCCGGGCCGATGCCGTCGCCCGCGAAAACTGCTACTTTCATGGTATTCCGTGTCATTCGCTTATCCTGTTCAAACGCTCGATCAGCAATTGGCGCGCCGCCATAACATCGGTGCGCCGTTCGGCAAGCGGATAGCGCGCAATTGCCGTGCCGAGGCGCTGAAGCATGCCCAGATTGGCTTCCCAGTCGTCGGGCGGGGGCGGCGCGGCGGGGCCGCCATAGCCCAGTTCGCGCAATAGGAGCGCTTCGTAGCCGATCAGGGCAGGAACCCAGCCGCGTGCCGAAGGCGCGGCGCAGACCGCATCGAGCAG
>JBFWSE010000089.1:0-14111 GCA_050248535.1 Novosphingobium sp. | reverse complement strand
CGCCAAGCGCGAGCCCTTCTATCTCGCCCATCATGAAAACAGTTTCGGGCGTACCCTGGGCTATTATGGCGTCGGCCCCGGACCCTATCTCTATATCCCGATCCTCGGCCCGACGACCGTGCGCGATCTGGCGGACAATGCCCAGGGGGCGATCTGGCCGGGGCCTGTCGGGCGTCCGTTCGACCGGGGGTATTTCAGCACGACCGCGACAGCCATCGACGGAATTGATCAGCGCGAGCGCAACGACGCGGAAATCAATGCCATGTTCCGCGATTCCATCGATAAATACGCGTCTTTCCGTTCGAATTTCCTGCAGGACCGCAAGGGTGAGATCGAAGCCCTGAAAGCCCGGAAAGGCCAGACTCGTCTGCCTGCCGGCTTCGACGACCCGCTGATCGATCCGGCCGCAACCGCTGAACCTGAAAGGTAGGAGCGATCTCCACCCGGCAATGCGAAGCGTCGGTTGGATAAATGAATAAATTACCCCAAAACCGCCTATCCGGAGCTTGTCGAAGGATTGTCTTTTCCCTCGAGCCGTTACGCTCGGGGCACGACGAACAAGAGCAGCCCTTCGACAAGCTCAGGGCAGACGGGATTGACTCAAATAATCGACGCGAATTGCGGCCGGCATCAGGCTTTAGGCAAGCTCGCCTCACGCGCCATTTTGCGCCGATGACTGCGCAGTTCGAACAGCGGCCAGGCGATCAAAGGCACTCCGAAAACCAGATCCCGCAACCGCAAGACCAGACCCAAAGCCAGCGATTGCGGTGCGGTCAGGCCGAATATCAATCCCGCCGCCACCAGCACGGCTTCCTGCGTGCCGATCCCGGCCGGGACCATGAGCAGCACCGTGCGCCCGGCATAGACGACGCTTTCGATGGCAATGGCGTCGAACAGGCTGATGTCGAAATGCAGCGCTCGCGCCGCCATCCATATCTGCACGCCACCCATCAGCCAGGCAACGAAGTGCAGAGCCGTCGACAGAGGCATGGCGCGCTTGCGGATGCGTACTTCCTCGGCGGTCTTGTCCCACTCCGCCCGAAACCGCCGGATCGGTCCCCAGTCCGCGCCCTTCTTGACCACCACGATGGCCGCGGCAATGGCGCCAATAGCCAGCACCGGCAGCCAGATCAGGTCGCCCGGTTGCAGCGATTCGTTCTGCCAGCCATGCCAGAAAACCCAGCCCGCAAAGGCCATGTAGGGGATCTGGGCGAAGAATTCGGCGACTTTGTCCAGCGCGCTGGCAGCGATCGCCGGGCGCGTCTTCCCGCCAGCCAGCACTATCGCCCGTGCGCCGATGATCTCGCCAATGCCGGGCAGGAACACCAGCAAGTTGTCCCCCGCATCGCGCAGGAGCCGCGAGGCCGTGCTGGCGGCATAGCCGACGCCAGGCCTGAACACCCAGAGACCCGCAGCACAGAGCAAGGAAGATGCGATCTGACCTGGCAGAGTGGCGAAAACCGCAAGCAACGACACGCTGCGGGCAGCTTCGACCAGCAGCGCCCGGAAATTGCCGAACGACAGGGCAATCGCCATGGCTACAAGCAGCGATACGGCCCAAATGACTGCATGGCGGCGGGCGGCGGCGGTGCTCATGCCAGATCCGCCCAACGGCAAAGCTCGACGCCGCGCGCGGCCAACTCATCACGGACTGCCGGATCGGTCAGCGCCGTCAGCTCCAGCGCCGGTTGCCAGTGCGGTGGCGGGGCATGCGGGCCGTGCCAATTGGCGGTGGAGGGATGCAGCCCCACTTCGGAAACCCCCTCGGGAAGATGGGCGGCGAGGTTCCGCAGGAGCTGGCTGTCGATAAATCCTCCGTCGGCCATGCCGAAGAAATGGTCGTTGACGGCGATACGGACCTTGCGCGCCTGCCGGCGCATTTCCAGCGCCAAAATCCCCATCCCGGCCGATTGCAGCCGCGAACCGTGGCCGGAAACCGCCCTTACAAGCGCATGGGGTTCATGCGGAATGCGCAGGCCCTTGAGTCCCATCGGCTTGCCCAGTTCCAGCGCCATGGCGAGCACCGCCGGATGCTGGTGGCAATGCCAGTGCCCGTCGAGATGGCCTAGCGGCAGGCCGCTTTTACGGTAGGCTTCGAACTGGGCGGCAAATTCGCGCCGCGCGGCCTGGCGTGCGCTTGGCCAAAGCATGACCGCGAGGCCAGTGCGCACCGGGTTCTGGTCGAGATTCTCGCCGTCGCGCGCCAGTGCCGAAGGCTGTTTTGCCGATGTTCGCGCGCCATGCATGGCGAGGTGCAGACCGACGCCCAATGAAGGCATACGTTTCGCCCGCCGGATCGCATCTTCCGCCGCATCGCCGGCCACGACCAGGCTGGCGCAAGTGAGAATACCCTCACGATGCGCGACTTCTACCGCTTCGTTGACTTCGAGCGACATGCCGAAATCGTCGGCGGTTACAATGAGCCGCCGTGTCACTGCGCCTGCTCCCCGGCAGAGCGCAGCACATCGCGCCGCTCGACCTGCAACCGCTGTCCGCGCCACCCTACCCGTCCGACGGCAAATCCCGCTGCCCAGACGGCAAAGCAGTAACAATCGCGCAGCCAGATGCCGATGGGTCCGGGCATGGGCAAAGTGTCCGCGCGGCCAAACTTGCGCGAAACGGCCAGCACGAGCAGCCAGCGCAGCAGCACCGGGGCGGCAATTCCCGCAAAGGCCAGCCAGCCGGGAAAAAGCAACAACAGCAAGGGCAGCGGCCCGGCATGGCTCACCACCGAAGCCACATAGCCCAGCGGATCGAGCCCGCGCACGGTCCGCGCCCAGCGCAATTCGTGATCGAACAGCTCGGCGTGGCTGGCATCGTTGGCGAGCGTTTCGGCCATAACCGGCATGAAGCCAACCCGGTATCCCGCCGAACGCACCTGTTGGCCCAGCACGGCGTCGTCGGACAGGTGACTCGCCAGGGCGGGCAGTCCGCCGGTCTTTTCGAGCACCTCGCGCCTGATCAGGGTCAGCGGTCCATAAGTAACCGCCAAAGGCGCTAACCGGGCATGGAGCACCGCCATGGGCAGGAACCAGTAATCGAGGAACCAGGCGCCGAAATCGCGGATGCGGTCTCCCGCCAGGCCCGGCCGGCCACGATAGAGCGCCGTCACCGCACCCAAATCTGGCGGCGACAGGGAATCGATTGCCCGTTGCAAGTCCCCGGGCGCGAGCACGATATCACTGTCCGAAATGGCGACGATCGGCGCAAGCCCGCCGCTGGCCATGTTGATCAGATTGCTGACCTTGGGATTGGGTCCATGCACCGCGGGATCGGCGACGAAATGTACGTCGCGGCCGGGATGGCGCGACGCCACGCGCCGCGCAAGCGCCAGCGCCGGGTCGGCGCTGTCGGAAACCCCGAAGACGAAGCGGACAGGGCTGGCCACCTCCTGCGAGAGAAAGCTCTCCAGCGCCTGCTCCAGCCCGTCCTCCAGGCCGCAGAGCGGTTTGAGCAGAGTCATTGCGGGACTCTTGCCGCCCCAGCCCGGAGCCGGTTCCGGCTTGAACGCCAGCACGGCCGCCAGCGCCAGCAGCAAATAGGCAAGAGCCGCCGCGGTCAGGCCACAAGCCAGCCACCAGACAAAAAGGACCAGTCCCGTCACCGGCCGCCAGACGAATCCGCCGAAAGCATGCCGGGCCTCTACAGCGCGCGGCCCGCGATGCCTATGGGCCTTTTCCTTTTGCGGCCCAGCAACTATGCCCCCGAACCATGTTCTTGTCATGGCTCCGCAAGGCCGTCGCCTTTTCCGCCCGCAAACCCTGGACAGTCGTCGCGATTTCGCTGCTGTTCGTGGCGCTGTCGCTTGGCTGGACGGCGACCCATTTCGACATGTCGACCGACACCGGCGAGCTCATCTCCGAGCAGACCGAGTGGCGCAAGGCCGAGACCGAGCTGAGCAAGGCTTTTCCAGGCGCCGACGAAGGTGTTGCGATTATCGTCGATGGAAAGACTCCGGAACTGGCCGAAGGCGGCGCGGCGCGGCTCACCGAGGCGCTCAATGCCGACCGAAAGAACTTCGTCTCCGCCCGCCGCGCCGAAGGCGGCGATTTTCTGCGGCGCAACGGCTTGCTGTTCGCCTCGCTGCAGGAAGTGCGCGACACGACATCGAAGCTGATCGACGCCCAACCGATGCTGGGGCCCATGGCCTTCGACCCGACGCTTCGCGGCATTGCCAAGTCGCTTTCGACAGCCGCCGGCGGCGTCGCCGACGATCCCGCCGATCCGCAGGCCAAGCGCCTCGAAGCGCCGCTGGCGAAGCTGCATACGGCGCTGTCCGAAGCGCTGGCGGGAAAACCGGCATGGTTTTCCTGGCAAAAGCTGTTTGCGCCCGAAAAAGGCAATCTGGCGCCGCAGGCCCGGCAAGTCGTGCTGGTCCGGCCCGAACTCGATTTCGACGAATTGCAGCCCGGCGCGCGCGCCGTCGCGGCGATCCGCGACCATGCCGGTCAACTGGGACTCGACGAGGCGCATGGCGTCACGGTCAAGATCACCGGCGAAGTGCCGCTGGCTGACGAGGAATTCGGCTCGATCGAGGAGAATATCGGACTGGTCGGCCTATTGATGGCCGCCTCCATGCTGCTGGCGCTGTGGTTCGCCACGCGTTCCGCGAAGACGGTGACAGCGATTGCCGCAACAATTGTCGCGGGATTGCTCATTACTCTGGGCGCGGGGCTGCTGGCGGCGGGCAAGCTGACGCTGATTTCGATAGCATTCATCCCCTTGTTCGTCGGTCTGGGCGTCGATTTCGGCATCCAGGTCAGCGTCCGGTTCAATGCCGAGCGCAGGGCGGGCGCCGCGCCTGCCGAAGCGCTCGATCGGGCCGCTTCCGCTATTGGCGCGCCGGTCCTGCTGGCGGCAGGGGCAATCTGCCTCGCGCTCGGCGCTTTCCTGCCGACCGACTATGTGGGAATTGCCGGACTGGGCGTGATTTCCGCGCTCGGCATGGCCGTGGCGCTGGTGCTCAACCTGACGTTGCTGCCTGCCCTGCTGATGCTGCTGCAACCGCCAGCGCCGGCAAAGGAGGTGGGCTTCAGCCAGGCCGCGCCGATCGACCGCTGGCTCGAGCGCAACCGCCGTCCGGTGCTGCTCGCATTTGTCGGCGCCATGCTGATTAGCATTGCCTCGTTGCCATTCGTGCAATTCGATTTCAATCCGCTCAATCTGCGCAATCCGGAAACCCCCGCGATGAAAGGGCTGCGCGACTTGCTACGCGACGAGGATCGCACACCCAATACGCTGAGCGTGCTGGCGCCCAATCCCGATGCCGCCCGCACCCTGGCCGAAAAGCTGGGCAAGCTTCCCGAAGTGCGTGACGCCGTCACACTCGACAGCATGATCCCGGAAGGACAGCCCGAAAAACTCGCGCTGATCGAAGATGCGGCCTTCCTGCTTGATGCGACGATCAATCCCTTCGACCTCGCCCCGCCGGCGGACGACGCCCAAAGCCAGGCCGAACTGCGCCATGCAGCAGCGGAAATGCGCCGGCTCGCGGCATCGCGGCAAGATGGCCTTGGCAAATCGGCAGGCGATCTGGCCGGCGACCTCGACCGGCTGGCCGAGGCATCTCCCGAACAGCGCCAGCAAGTGGAGACCATGCTGGTCGAACCGCTCAATGTTACACTAAACCAGATGCGGCTTTCGCTGCAGGCGACCACTGTGGATCGCGCCAGCCTGCCGCCCGAAGTGACCGGTCAATGGATCGCCAAGGACGGGCGGGCGCTGGTTTTGCTCATTCCCAAGGGCAACAGCGCCGAAAACCGGGTGCTCGAACGGTTTACCGAAGCGGTGCGAAAAGTGACTCCCGATGCCGTTGGCATGCCCGTTTCGACTCAGGAAGCCGCGCGCACGGTGTCGCATGCCTTCGTTCAGGCAGGTATTCTCGCGCTGATCCTGGTCAGCCTGCTGCTGTTCGTGGTGCTGCGCTCGGTCCGCGAAGTCGCCTATACGCTGGCGCCGGTGGTGCTGTCCGGATTCCTGACACTGGGGAGTTGCGTCGCCATCGGGCAGCCGCTCAATTTCGCCAATATCATCGCCTTTCCGCTGCTGTTCGGCGTGGGCGTCGCGTTTCACATCTATTTCGTCATGGCCTGGTGGGCGGGCGGCACCAACCTTTTGCAGAGCAGCTTGGCGCGCGCCGTGCTGTTCAGTGCGCTGGCGACCGGGGCAGCCTTCGGCGCGCTGTGGTTCTCGCACCATCCGGGGACGGCGAGCATGGGCCTGATCCTGATGATTTCGCTGATCTGGACACTGGTCTGCGCGCTGATCTTCGAACCGGCGCTGCTGGGGCCGCAAAGGGACCGGCAAGGCAAGGGCGCGGCTCCGGTGCGTTGACCTGCAAACAGGTAATGGCCCGGAGCCCGATCTTCGCACTTCGGCAAGCGTTCGCTAACATCTTGGAAACCGGAATCGGTTAATTGGGAAACTCTCAATCGATGGAGGTTTCCTTGCTGGAACAGGCCGCAGACGCAAATCTTGGGCAATTGCGCCAGGAGACTCATCGCGCCACCGTATCCCTTGCCTGCGAAGTGCGGCAGGGGAGCCGCCCGTGGAAGGTGGTCCTGCTCGAAGACCTGTCGCCAAGCGGCTTTCGGATAAGCTGGCTGCCCGGCGCGCGGGAAGACGTGCCGGTGCGCATCCGCATTCCCGGATTGCAGGTGCTGTCCGCCGAAGTCCGCTGGCGCACCAACGAGGCCATCGGCTGCAAATTCGAATCGCCGCTGCATGTGGCCGTGTTCGACCACATCCGTCGCGAGGCAGCTAAGGCGCGCTGATCAGATGTGAATCACCCGGCCGAAAGCGGCCATTGTCGATTCGTGCATCATTTCGCTGAGTGTGGGGTGCGGGAACACGCTCTGGATCAGTTCGGCCTCGGTAGTTTCGAGCGTCTTGCCGACGACGAAACCCTGAATCAGCTCGGTCACTTCCGCGCCGATCATGTGCGCGCCCAAAAGCTCGCCCGTCTTGGCGTCGAATACCGTCTTGACGAAGCCTTCCGCCTCGCCAAGCGCAATCGCCTTGCCGTTGCCCATGAACGGGAAGTTGCCGACTTTCACCTCGTAACCCGCGTCCCTGGCCTTGGCTTCGGTCATCCCCACGGAAGCGATCTGCGGGTGGCAGTAGGTGCAGCCCGGAATGTTGTTGCGGTCGAGCGGATGCGGGTGGACCTCGGCATTGCCGAGTTCCTGCGCAATAGCCTCAGCCGCTGTGACGCCCTCGTGGCTCGCCTTGTGCGCCAGCCAGGGGCCCGCCGTGCAGTCGCCGATGGCCCAGACGCCGGGGACATTGGTGCGGCCCAAGGGGTCGGTCTTGATGTGGAACCGCTCGTCCGGCTCGACATTGATGTCTTCCAGCCCGATGTTTTCGATATTGGGCACAATCCCGACCGCGGCGATGACGTGGCTGAATGTGTCTTCCGACACATTGCCGTCCTTGTCCTTGATCTTGACGGCGACGCCCGAATCGCCCGGCTGGATATCGTCCAGCTTGGCCGAGGTCATGATCTTGATGCCCTGCTTCTTCAGCGCCTTTTCGAGGAAGGCGGAAACTTCCGCATCCTCCACCGGGACGATCCGATCCACCATCTCGATCACCGTCACGTCTGCGCCGAGATCGTTGTAAAAGCTGGCGAATTCGATGCCGATGGCGCCCGAGCCGACGACCAGCAGATTGCTCGGCATTTCCGGCGGCACCATGGCGTGACGATAGGTCCAGATGCGCTTGCCGTCGGCCTTGCCGGTTTTCTTGGGCAATTCGCGCGCACGGGCGCCGGTGGCGACAATGATGTGCTTGCCGGCAATTTCACTTGCCTTGCCGGCCTCGTCCGTGACCGAAAGCTTGCCGCCGCCGAGCAGCTTGCCCTGCCCCATGTGCACGTCGATCTTGTTCTTCTTCATCAGGTGGGTGACGCCCTGATTGAGCTTGAAGGCCACCCCGCGCGAACGCTTGACGATGGCGTCAAGGTCGGCGGTGATGTTGTCCGCGGCCAGGCCATAGTCCTTGGCGTGCTGCATCTGGTGAAAGAGCTCGGCGGAGCGCAGAAGCGCCTTGGTCGGGATGCAGCCCCAGTTGAGACAAATGCCGCCCAGATTCTCGCGCTCGACAATGGCGGTCTTCAGGCCAAGCTGCGATGCGCGGATCGCGGCGACATAGCCGCCGGGGCCGGAACCGAGGACGATGATATCATATTGATCGGACAAGATAAGCTCCTAACAGTTCAGCCCCTCCCCCCTTGCGGGAGAGGGACAGGCCGCGAAGCGGCCAGGGAGAGGGGATGGATGCAGGCCATGCCAGATCGCATCTTCGGCAACGCGAGGCTCACTAAGCACGATGTTGTTCCAGAGGCGCAAGACCGCGAAACCCTCGGCTTCCAGCCAACTGTCACGCGCCAGGTCGTAGGCGCTATCTGCATGTTGCGAACCATCTGCCTCGATAATCAGCCGCCGTTCGAAGCAGACGAAATCCACGATGTAGTTGCCCAGCACTTGTTGGCGTTTGAACTTGAATCCCGAAAACCGTTTGTTGCGCAGCATCGACCAAATGCGCCGTTCGGCATCGGTGGGGTTGCTGCGCATGTGTCTTGCCCTGCGGAGAAGTTCGTCCCCTCTCCCTGGCTGCTTCGCAGCCTGTCCCTCTCCCGCAAGGGGAGAGGGGCTTGCCGTCCGCGATGCAAGCTTACTCCTCCCCCCTTGCGGGGGAGGAAACGAAGACTTTGCAGCTTTCTGCCTAGTCGCAGTTGGAGAGGGGGCTTTGCCTTCGTCCACAACTACCCCGCCACCGCCCTCGGCCGTCCTTCGTCATCAATCGCGACGAAAGTAAAATTGGCTTCGGTCACCTTTCGCGCCTGATCCTCTTCGCGGAGGCGGCGCCAGGCTTCGATCGCGATAATCATGGATGTGCGGCCCGTGCTCAGCAGCCGGCCGTAAACCGAGACCTCGTCTCCAACCATGACCGGCGCATGAAACTGCATGCCATCCATGGCGACTGTCACTGCCCGCCCCTTGCAGACCTGCATGGCGACTGTCCCCGCGCCGATGTCCATCAGGCTCATCAGCCAACCGCCGAAGATGTCGCCATGCGGGTTGGTATCCGCCGGCATGGCGACGACGCGGATGACGGGTTCGCCGATGGGAGGACTCTCGGCCATCGGCTCAGGCCACCAGCCCCAACGGCTTCTCGCACAGCTCGCGGAACGCGCCCATCAGCCGCGCCCCATCCGCCCCGTCCACCGCACGGTGATCGAAGCTGCCGGTCACAGTCATCACGCTGGCGACACCCAGCGATCCATCCTCCATCACCCAAGGCCGCTTCTCTCCCGCGCCGATGGCGAGGATGGTCGATTGCGGCGGGTTGATTACGGCGGTAAAGTGCTTGATCCCCATCATGCCCATGTTCGACAAGCTGGCCGTGCCGCCAACATATTCGCTGGGGTTGAGCTTGCCTTCCTTGGCCCGGGTGGCGAGATCGTTCATCGCCAGCGCAATCTCCGAAAGGCTGCGGCCATTGGCGTCCTGCACGATGGGCGTGATCAGCCCGCCGGGGATGGACACCGCGACCGAAACATCGGCGCGGCTGTATTTGATCATCTCGTTACCGGCGAAAGTGACGTTGCATTCGGGCACCTGGATCAGCGCCATGCCCAGCGCCTTCACCAGCATGTCGTTGACCGAGAGCTTGACGCCTCGCGCGCCAAGCGCCTCGCTGAGATCGGCGCGCAGGGTCAACAGCTTGTCGAGCCGGACGTCGACGGTGAGATAGATATGCGGCGCTTCGCTCATCGACTGGGCGAGCCGCTTGGCGATAGTCTTGCGCATGCCAGAAAGCTTGCTGACCGTGTGCGGAATGCGATCGTCGAGCAAGGCGCGGGTTTCGGCGGCCATTTCGGCCACCGGTGGTTTGGTCTCGGCAGCAGGAGGGGGCGCAGCAGCAGGCGCGGATTCTGCCGCAGGCTTGGGTGCGGACGCTGCCGCGGCGGACTTTGGCATAGCGCCGGGTTCGGCGGCTTCGACATCGGCCTTGATCACGCGGCCGTTGGGGCCACTGCCCTTGATCGAACCGATGTCCACGCCTTTTTCGGTGGCGATACGCTTGGCGAGCGGTGAGGCTGGGATACGGCCCTCCTTGGGTTTGATGCTGGGTGACGGGGATGCTTGCGGCGCGGGCGCTGGCGGAGATGCAGTGGCTTCGGCCTTGGCCGTTGCGGCTTTCGGTTCTTCGACAGTTGCCTCACCCTCGCCCGAAAACGTGGCGATGACAGTGCCGACCTTGACGTTTTCCGTGCCTTCCGGAACGGCGATCGACAGAACCGTGCCTTCGTCGACTGCCTCGAATTCCATCGTCGCCTTGTCGGTCTCGATCTCGGCGAGCAGATCTCCGGCCTCGACCGAATCGCCTTCTTTCACCAGCCATTTCGCAAGCTTGCCATGCTCCATGGTTGGCGACAGCGCGGGCATTCTGATTTCGTTCGGCATAAGCATGTCCTTGGCCAAAATGCCGCGCCGGAGCAAGTATCTTGCGCATTGCCGCTTTGTGCCTGATACGGCCATCAGGAGGGGTGCTGAATGCGGGTCTATCTGGTCATCATGGACGAGACCGAGGAAGCGCATGTCGCCTTGCGCTTTGCCATGCGCCGCGCCGCGAAAACCGGCGGCGGGCTTCATTTGCTGGCCCTGGTCCCGCCACAGCCGTTCCAGGCATTCGCCGGCGTTCAGGCCACTATCGAGCAGGAAGCCCGCGACCGGGCCGAATCCGGCATGGCCGCCGTGGCGGGCAGCATTTTGTCGGAAGGCGGCCCCATGCCCGTGATTTCGGTGCGCCAGGGCGAAGGCGAGAAAGTGGTGCGCGAGTACCTTACCGAACATCCGGAAATCGCCGCGCTGGTGCTGGGCGCCGCCATAGAAAACGGGCCTGGTCCCCTGGTCAGTCATTTCACCGGCCCGCATGCAGGGAATTTGCCCTGCCCCGTCTTCGTTGTGCCGGGATCGCTCAGCGAAGAGGACATCGACCGGCTGAGTTAGCGCCTTCTTCCCTGATGGCGGATATTGCCCGGCCTGCCGCGCTTGCCGGAAAGGTGCTTGCCTTTACGCCGCAACGGGAGCGGTGTCCCCCTGGGTTCGATCCGCATGCCGGCGCCGTCCACAGGCTCGAACTTCAGCGCGCCGGTCAGCGGATTGGCTTCGGCGAGGCGAAGTTTCAGCCGGTCGCCCATGGCATAGCGCATGCCGCTTTCTTCACCTTCGAGCACCTGCGCCTTTTCGTCGTAGGTGAAATATTCGTCCCCCAGCGCCGAAACCGGCGCGAGGCCATCGCCGCCCAGCCCTACAAGGGTCGCAAAAAAACCGAACTTCTGTACGCCGGTGATGCGCGTATCGAACACCTCGCCCACCCGGCCCGCGAGCCAGGCCGCGACATAGCGGTCGATGGTCTCTCGCTCGGCCTCCATGGCGCGGCGCTCGGTCTGGCTGATCGCTTCGCTGACTTTGCCAAGGTCTTCGCGATCGCGATCCGACAGGCCGGATGTGGCAGGGAGCTTTGTCCTGGGCGCGGGCTGTTCCAGAGCGAAGGCATCGACCAGCGCGCGATGGACCAGCAAGTCCGAATAGCGCCGGATCGGCGAGGTGAAATGGGCATAGGAGCCCAGCGCCAGCCCGAAGTGCCCCATGTTGCGCGGCCCGTAATAGGCCTGGGTCTGGCTGCGCAGTACTGCTTCCATCACCAGCGCCTTTTCGCCCTCGTCGGCAACGTCCTTGAGCATGCGGTTGAACAGGCCGGGCGTCACCACCTGCCCCAGCGCCAGCTTGCGCCCGAAGGTATCGAGATAGTCCTTGAGCGCTACCAGCTTTTCGCGGCTCGGCGGCTCGTGCACGCGGTAGACCACCGGCGCGACCTTGCTTTCAAGCGCCTTGGCGGCGGCGACATTGGCCGCGATCATGAAATCCTCGATCACCCGGTGGGCGTCAAGCCGCTCGCGCGCAGCGATCTCGGCAATGCGCCCCTGCTGATCGAGCACGACGCGGCGTTCGGGCAATTCGAGTTCGAGCGGATCACGCGCGGCCCGCGCCTTTTCCAGTGCGCGCCAGCAAGCCCAGAGGTTCTGGAGAACTTTCTCCCCTCCCGCTTGCGGGGAGGGGGAAGACAACGCATCGATCCGCGCCTGCGCATCCTCATAGGCAATCACTTCGGCGATCCGCACCAGCGCCCGCGTGAAACGCCAGCTTGTCACCCGGCCATGGGCGTCGATCGCCATGTAGCACGCCATCGCCGCCCGGTCCTCGCCCTGCCTTAGCGAGCAGACATCGGTCGACAGAACTTCGGGCAGCATCGGCACCACGCGGTCGGGAAAATAGACCGAATTGCCCCGCTTCCTCGCCTCGCGGTCGATCTGGCTGCCGGGGCGAACGTAAAACGATACATCGGCAATGGCGACAATGGCGCGGAAGCCGCCCTCGCCATCCGGCTCGGCCCAGATCGCATCGTCGTGATCGCGCGCATCGACCGGGTCGATGGCGACAATCGGCACATGGCGCAGGTCCTCGCGATTTTCTTCGCTCAACGGCAATTTCGCCGCCAGTTCAGCCTCGCCCAGCACTTCGCCGGGAAAGGCGAAGGGTATGCCGTGCTTGTGAATGGCGATCAGGCTGAAGGCGCGTGGCGCCAGCGGATCGCCGAGCACCTCCGTTACCTTGACGCCGGCGCGCGGCGAACGCCCGGCGGGCTCGGCAAGAACCAGGTTCCCTGCCTCCGCTCCGGCCAGATCGGCAATCGGCACAGAATTGCGCACGCGCTTGTCGACCGGCGCCAGCCAGGCCTTGCCCGCCTTGTCGATTTCGACAACGCCCATCACCTGATCGGCGCGGGCCGGTAGTTTTTTCATCGGATGAGCGCGCCAGCCCGCGCCTGCTTCCTCGGTACGCGCCAGCACCCGGTCGCCCATCTTCAGCGCACTGACGCGTCCTTTTTCGACCAGCCTCAATCTGGGTGGCGGCGCGCCATCGTCGGGCGACCAATTGTCAGGGATGGCAATCGCCTCGCCATCCTCGATAGCCATGACGCGCAGAACCGTAACCCGCGGCACTCCACCCATGCGGTGAAAGGCGCGCTTTTCACCGTCGATCAGGCCTTCATCGGCCATGTCCCGCAACATGGCCTTGAGCGCGATCTTTTCCTGTCCCTTGAGCCCAAAGGCGCGGGCGATTTCGCGCTTGCCGGCTGGCGTGGACGAGGTCCGAATGAATTCGAGAATCTGCTTGCGGGTCGGCAGACCCGGTGTTTCGCGCCGGGGGGGCGAGTTTATGCGTGACATGCCCCCCTGTGGAACCATGACTCGTGCGACTCAAGTAGAACAGTCAGACCGAAAAGGGGAAATCGCCAAATCGATTGGGTTCTGGATCCGATTCCCGCGCGGCAAGGACGCAAATCAGGATGATGCCGATCAACCCGACGGCCCAACCTGAAGCATAGGCCTTGTCGAAAATGATAGAGGCCACATCGGACTTTCCGTAAATCATATCGGTCAATCCATGCTGCACTGTGGTAATCTGCAAATAGAGCTGTAGCTGGGCAATGGTCATGCAGATCGCTGGCAAAACAGCCCAATGGCCTGACAAGCCAGTATCGTGCAGCCGCCGGACTATGGCGGTCGCCAGAAAAATGACGGTTATGGCAAAAACCACCAGACTAACCATTCCGATTGTGGCCAGCGTGTGACCAATGCTTTCACTGACAACCGAACGGAGTAATTCATCATTCCCGTCCGACATCACAGCTGCCCGGACGATCAAGGTTACGGCTTTCAGGGCTGCCGGCACAGCCAATGCTACAACAACCACAATATCGAAAATGAACACCAGCAATACATATTGCCAGAATGACTGGTTATCGTCCCGACCGTCGATGGTCAGCAAGTTCGACAACCCATGTCGGGCAGCTTGACGCATGGCAGTACCTCCAAAATAGAGCGTTGCCGAGGCCTATTTCAGCAGCCTGCCTGAATGACTGACCGGCCGGAGGCCGGTAGGATCATGCGGAGGGGCTGAAGCCTTGCTTGCCGATATGCCGGTCGAGATAACCCATGATAATGTCTTCGGTGATGTTGCCGGCAGTGGTCGAGAAGT
>JBFWSE010000088.1:0-14586 GCA_050248535.1 Novosphingobium sp. | reverse complement strand
TGCAACTGCATCCCGCCATAAAGCAGCGCTTCGGCTGTCGGCGGGCAACCCGGAACATCGATATCCACCGGCACGATCCGGTCGCAGCCGCGAACCACGCTATAGGAATAGTGATAATACCCGCCGCCATTGGCGCAGCTTCCCATCGAGATGACGTATTTGGGGTCCGACATCTGATCATAGACCTTGCGCAGCGCCGGGGCCATTTTGTTGCACAGGGTGCCCGCAACGATCATCACATCAGACTGGCGCGGGGAGGCGCGCGGGGCGACGCCGAAGCGTTCCATGTCGTAGCGCGGCATGTTGACGTGGATCATCTCGACCGCGCAGCAGGCAAGGCCGAACGTCATCCACCACAGTGAGCCGGTGCGCGCCCACTGAAACAGGTCTTCTGTCGACGTAACGAGGAAGCCCTTATCCTGAACCTGCGCATTGAGATCGAGGAAAAAGTCCTGGTTCGGTGCGGCAATCGGCGAATGGGGGGCGGTCACAGCGTTCATTCCCAGTCCAAAGCCCCCTTCTTCCAGGCATAGGCCAGCCCCACCGCCAGTTCGAACAGAAACACCATCATGGTAATCCAGCCAGGCCAGCCCGTCAGATCGAGGCTGACTGCCCAGGGAAACAGGAAAGCGGCTTCCAGATCGAAGACGATGAACAGGATCGCCACCAGATAGAACCGCACGTCGAACTGGCTGCGCGGATCCTCGAAGGCGGGGAAGCCGCATTCGTATTCGCTTAGCTTCTCGGCGTTGGGGTTGTGCGCCCCGGTCAGCCGCGCCACGCCCATCGGCAGGAACACCAGCAGGGCGGAAAGGCCGCTCGCGATCGCGAGGAAAATAAGGATCGGCAGGTATTGTTCGAGATCGACCACGGAAAAACTCGTTCAATGCCGGAATCGGCTGCAGGTGTTGCGCTTCCGCGCCCTAGTCCGGGGCAATGCGTGGCGCAAGTGGGGTTATCCCCGGATCGGCGTATCACTGCACATGCGAATGGCGATTTGCTTTTGCCGCAGTGCAACATTATGTCCGCGCGACTCACGTTTGATACAGAAAGTTTCAAAAATGGCCCAGATATCCGCCTCCGACCCGATCGTCGTCCTGTCCTACGCGCGCACGCCCATGGGCGGCCTGCAGGGAGTCTTCGCCGACGTGTCGGCCACCGACCTTGGCGCGACTGCAGTGAAGGCGGCAGTCGAGCGCGCCGGCATCGCAGGCGAGGACGTCGAGCGGATCTACATGGGCTGCGTGCTGCCTGCCGGCCTCGGTCAGGCCCCTGCTCGCCAGGCTGCGCTCAAGGCCGGGCTGCCCAGGTCGGTGGAAGCCACTACCGTCAACAAAGTATGCGGATCGGGCATGCAGACCGTGATCATGGGCGCTGAGGCTCTGGCATCCCATTCCATCGACATGGTGATTGCCGGCGGCATGGAGAGCATGACCAACGCTCCCTACCTGCTCAAGAAGCACCGCTCCGGGGCGCGTGCCGGGCATGACACGGCCTATGATCACATGTTCCTCGATGGGCTTGAAGACGCCTACGACGGCGGCTCGATGGGTTCGTTCGCCCAGGCTGTGGCCGACGAGTACCAGCTCACGCGCGAGGATCAGGACGCCTATTCGATCGAATCGCTGCGCCGCGCGCAGGAGGCTATCGCCACCGGCGCATTCGCCAGCGAAGTGGTGCCGGTAACCGTCAAGAGCCGCGCGGGCGAAGTCGTGGTCGACACAGACGAACAGCCTGGAAAAGGCCGCCCCGACAAGATTCCGACGCTCAAGGCAGCATTCGCCAAGGACGGCACGATTACGGCCGCCTCGTCCAGCTCCATTTCGGATGGCGCTGCGGCCATGGTTCTCACGCGCGAAAGTATCGCCAAGGCCAAGGGGCTGACGCCTGTTGCCAAGGTCGTCGCCGTCTCGGCTCACGCCCACGAACCGCAGCGATTCCCCACCACCCCGATCAATGCCATTAACAAGTTGCTCGACAAGGCGGGCTGGCAGATCGGCGATGTCGATCTGTTCGAAATCAACGAAGCTTTCGCCTGCGTCGCCATGTTCGCGATGCGCGACCTGGGCATCCCGCACGAAAAGATCAATGTTAACGGCGGCGCGACGGCGCTTGGCCATCCCATCGGCGCATCGGGCACCCGGATCATCACCACCTTGATCGGCGCGCTCAAGCACAAGGGCCTCAAGCGCGGCGTGGCCAGCCTGTGCATCGGCGGCGGCGAGGCTACAGCAGTGGCTGTCGAACTGGTCTGAGGTTCAGGGCGCCCCGGCGCCCCACAACCGTTCCTGAAGCACATAGCCGGCGCGGCCTTCGACGTCGAACAGGCACCAATTGCGCGAACAGTCGCCCAGTTTGCCCGTCACGCCCGGCTCGAGCCGCCATTTGAGCTGCGAGCCGGAATCGGCCTTTTCCCGCATCTCGGCAAGGCCATGGCCGGCAACGATCGCACTCCGGTCGCGCGTCAGGAAACGTGCGGTGACCCAGCCTTTGGCGCCGTCCGGATCTTCGACCAGTCGCCAGCCCTCACGCATCCGGACGACCTTGAGCGGCAGAGACTTGCGGCGATAGGTCCACAGGATGCGGTATTCCTCGCCCGGCCCCACACGCATGTTGACCACCTCGGCACGTATCGAGGCCCAATAGGGCGGTTTCGAATCGTCGGCCGAAACCGCTCCGGGAAGCGACAGGCAGGCAGCGGTAACAAGGAAACGGAGACTCGGCGGCATGGCGTCAGCATAGCGCCCCGCCTTGTCTCGCATCAAGGCCGCTTGCCCCGAAGTCACTCTCGCGATAGCGCATTGAGCAATGACTGTTGTCACTGATCCCGCTCCGTCCAGACGTTTCAAGGGAAAGCCGCGCGTTGTCGTAACGCGAAGGCTCCTGCCGCCGGTCGAATCGCGAATGCGCGAATTGTTCGACGCCGTGCTCAGCCCGGACGACAGGCCTCTCGGACGAGAAGGCCTGGTGGCGGCGATGCGCGATACGGACGTGCTGGTGCCGACCGTTACCGACAAGATCGATGCAGCGATGTTCAATGAGGCTGGAGGGCGTCTGCGGATGATCGCCAGTTTCGGCGCTGGCATCGAACATATCGATCTGGCCGCCGCCCGCGCGCATGGCGTGATCGTCACCAACACGCCAGGCGTTTTCACCGACGATACCGCCGATCTGGCGATGATGTTGATCGTTTCGGTTCCCAGGCGGTTCGCGGCGGGTGTGCGCGACCTGATGAGCGGGCAATGGCCTGGCTGGTCGCCATCGGGCAATCTGGGCCACCGGCTGGGAGGCAAGCGGCTGGCGATCATGGGAATGGGGCGAATCGGCCAGGCGGTTGCCCATCGCGCCCGCGCTTTTGGCCTGGAAGTGGTTTATCACAATCGCAACCGCCTGCCCGGTGCGATCGAAAACATGCTGGGCGCGCGCTACGAGGCGGATCTCGACAGGCTTATCGCAGAGGCAGACATCCTTTCCCTGCACTGCCCGGCCAGCAAGGAAACCCGGCACGTGCTCGACGCGGCGCGAATCGCCGCAATGAAACCGACTGCCTATGTGATCAACACGGCGCGCGGTGATCTGATCGACGAGGAGGCCCTGATCGAAGCACTCGAACAGGGCCGCATTGCCGGGGCCGGCTTGGATGTCTATCCTAAGGAACCCCACATCGATCCGCGCCTGCTGGCCATGCCGCAAGTTGTTGCTTTACCCCACCTCGGCAGTGCGACCCTCGAGGGACGGGAGGCAGCGGGTGAGAAAGTGATCGCCAATATCCGCTTCTGGGCTGACGGACACCGCCCGCCCGATCAGGTAATCGAAGGCTGGGCATAGCGCCCCGGCTCTGGACTCCCCCGGCTTGTCTCGCGCGGCGTGCTTCTCTAGAGCACGCAACCGAGGAATCGCGCCGGACACGGCGTCGCAGAGTGGGGAGTTCGTTCGATGCGCAAATGGTTGGCCGCTCTTGCGGCGGCGGTCGTTGTTGCCATTCCTTCGCTGGCGCTGGCCCAGGATGGGGCGCCCAGCCCGGTCGATAGCGGCGATACGGCATGGATTCTGGCCTCCACCGCTCTGGTCATGCTGATGACCATGCCAGGCCTTACCCTGTTTTATGGCGGGCTGGTGCGCAGCAAGAATATCCTTTCGGTCTGCCTGCAGACCGGGGCAATCGCGGCAATCGTATCGGTGCTTTGGGTAGTCGTGGGCTACACCATGGCCTTTGGCGATGTTACCAATGGCTGGATCGGTTCGGGCAACGCCTGGATGCTGATCGAACTGGGCGACATTCGCCTGAACACGAAAATTCCCGAAAGCGCCTTTGCCATTTTCCAGATCATGTTCGCTGCGATCACTCCGGCGCTGATGGTCGGCGCCTGGGTCGATCGGGCGCGCTTTGGCTGGGTCGTCGCTTTTTGCGCGCTGTGGAGCCTCATTGTCTATGCGCCGGTTGCCCATTGGGTCTGGGGCGGCGGCTGGATGTCGGCGAACTTCGGCACGCTCGATTTCGCTGGTGGCATCGTGGTTCATACCACGGCCGGCGTTTCGGCGCTGGTTGCGGCCGCCTTGCTGGGCAAGCGCAATGGTTTTCCCAAGACGCTGATGCTGCCCCACAGCCCCACTCTGACCATGGCGGGGGCAGCCTTGTTGTGGGTGGGCTGGTTCGGCTTCAACGGCGGCTCGGCCGTCGCTTCGAACGACCAGGCAGCGAGTGCGATCATAAACACTCATACGGCAGCCTGTACGGCCGCGCTCGTCTGGCTGCTGATCGAGCGCTTTTCGGTCGGCAAACCCACCAGTGTGGGCTTTGCGACCGGCGCGATCGCCGGCCTTGCGACCATTACGCCTTGCTCGGGCTTCGTCTCGCCGGGGGCGGCTATCGTGATTGGCGCTGTTGCGGCAGCTGTCTGCTATCCGATGATCCAGATCGTCAAGCGCAAGCTGCAGATCGACGATTCGCTCGATGTCTTCGCGGTTCACGGGGTCGGTGGCATGACGGGATCGTTGCTGCTTGCAGTATTCCTTTCCACCAGCCTCGGAGGCGCGGGATATGCAGAAGGCGCCGGCATGGGCTCCCAGCTTGCCGGACAGGCCATCGGTGTCTTCGTCACCGCAATATGGTCGGGCCTGCTGACGGCGCTGCTGGCGCTGGGCGTCGGTTTCCTGTTCCCGATGCGGGTCAGCGAGGACGATGAACGCGAAGGGCTGGACCTGGCCAGCCACGGCGAGCGTGGGTGGGAGCTGGATTGAGTCTGGAATACTTTCAGACCCTTTCGAGCGGCAAATACGGTGGCTGGGGCATGATCGCTTCTATGGTGTCGCCCACGGCCACCTCCCCGCCGGCAATTACGATGGCCATGATCCCCGCCCGGCGCACAACCACGCCTTCCCGATCGCGCCAGACGACCTTGCCCAGCAAACCGGGCATGAATTGCTCGATCTGTGCGCAGGGATTGCGCAGGCCTGTAATTTCCAGTTCTGCGCCCGAAGGAAAGCGCAGGTGCGTACCTCGCGGGAATGACTGTAGATCCAGCCCGCTAGTCAGTACGTTCTCACCCAAAGCGCTGGGATGGAGACGAAACCCTTCATCGGCTAGCCAGTCATGCAGTTCGGCCGGGATCAAGTGGACCTGACGCAAATTCGGCTGATCGGGGTCGGCGGCCACTCGCGACAGATGCTTGACCTTGCGGCCGGCATGGACATCGCCGCGAATGCCCACGCCGGCAATCAATTCGATTGTGTCACAAGCCTGTTTCGAAAACGAATGACTGGCCGACTTGCTCAGCGATACAACCAGGCCTTGGTGCAAGCGTTTCATCAGTCCCCGGTCAAAATCCGGTCCACCAGTTCCTTCATCGTCGGCGTGAAGTTGTTCGAGTAGAACGGATCCTGCTTGAAGCGATAGGCGGAGTGCCCCGCGAACATCAGGTTATCTTCTACCGGAGCGCCATGGGCGATATCCTGCAAGGTTTTCTGAATGCAGAAGCTGCGCGGATCGGCAAGGCGCCCGGTGGTGTAGTCGTCATGATCCTTCCACGACGAAAAACCGCAGTGCGACAGGCAGCCCATGCAATCGGACTGGTCCTTCTTGATCACTTCGCGCTCTTCGGGAGTGACAAAGATAATCGTGTCGTCAGGCGTGCGCAGCCCGTCGACGAAACCCTGCGCCGCCCAGCCGCGGGCTCGCTCAAGGTCCTTGGGCGCAACCCAGAAATTCTTGCCGCGTACACCGACATCGAGCCTGACCGTATGCTCGCCCGCCTCGACTTTGGAATAGGGTATCTGCCGCTCGGAACGCGCTTCCAGATTGCGCAGGAAGGGATTGCGCACGGCTGAGGAATAGAACCCGGTCGGCGAAAATCGGTGCAGCAACACGTCGCCCGGCTCGAGGTGGCGAAGTGCATCCTTCCAGCCCTGCGGGATCGGGCTTTCGTGCGTTAGCAGGGGGCGCGTGCCGAACTGGAAGGCGATCGCGCCCAATTCGGGATTATCGATCCAGTTGTCCCATTCGCGCAGATACCAGACGCCGCCTGCCATGACGATCGGCACGCTATCCGGGATGCCCTCGCCGCGCATCGTCTCGCGCAGCAGTTTGACGCGGGGATAGGGATCCTGCGGTTGCAGGGGATCCTCGGCATTGGACAGGCCGTTGTGCCCCCCCGCCAGCCAGGGGTCCTCATAGACCACCGCGGCCATCAGTTCCGCGACCTTGTGATAGGCCCGCTTCCAGAGCAGGCGAAAGGCACGGGCGGAGCTGATGATGGGCAGATAGCTGACGTTGAACCGCTGGGCGATCTCGGACAAGCGATAGGGCATGCCCGCACCGCAGGTTACGCCGGTAACCAGCCCTCGTGTCTTTTCCAGCACCCCTTCGAGCACTTGCTGCGCCCCACCCATTTCCCAGAGCACGTTGATATTGATCGCGCCTCTGCCGCTGGCGATATCGTAGGCGCGCCTTACCTGTTCCACCGCTCCGTCTATGGCGTAGCGGATCAGTTCCTCATGACGCTCGCCCCGGGTCAGGGCATTGTAGACTTGGGGTACGATCTTGCCCTCGGCGTCGTAGCTGTCGGCGTTGACCGCGCTGACCGTGCCGATGCCGCCCGCGGCCGCCCAGGCACCAGAGCTAAGGTGGTTGGTCGCGGAAATGCCTTTTCCACCCTCGATCAGAGGCCAGACTTCACGTCCACCGTATTGTATCGGCCTAAGACCCTTGAAACCCATCGCGACCTGTCTTTCCTTCAACTGGTTTTCGCGGCTGCCGCCTGCCCACCTGTCTGCGCTCCGCATGGTTTTATCGCAGAAGGTTCGGGCCGTGAACCAGTCGTTTCGAATTGTGCATAATAGCCCTGCAATTCGGGCCTGAGTTCGAATCTTGCAAGCTTAAAACCGACAGCCGCGAATTCGCAGAACAGCAGGCTTGGCTGAATTCCATGCTGGTCGGTTGGCCGGTCGACATCCACGACGATGACCTGCCCGCCTGGACGCAATGCCGGGCGCAACCGCCAGAGAAAGGCATAGGGCTCGGTCACTTCGTGATACATATGCACCAGGAAGATCCGGTCGAAACTGGCGGATGGCAGCTTCGGATCGTCTGGCGTGCCATGGCGGATCGAGACATTGTCGAGCCGCTCACGCTCAACGCGCGTTCCCAGCCGTTCCAGAGCAGCGGTATCGATATCGCCCGCCAGCACCCTGCCCCGCTTCCCCACGCGGGCGGCCAGACGCACTGTATAATAGCCCTCGCCCGCGCCGATATCGGCGATCGTTGTCCCCTCGCGAATGTCGGCCAGGTCCATGACGGTCTCGGCTTCGTTCAGACTGTCGCGTTTGACTTCGGTCGAGAATTCGTTGCCCTTGCCGGTTGAGACCGGACGATAGGCTTCCGGAAAATCGCGCGAGGTAGCGGGCCGACCGGAATCGGATTCAACCCGTTTACAGCCCGCAAGCGCCAGCAGCGCCAGGAGAGCGACGCCGGCCGCCCTCAATCGACATCCTCCACTTCGACCTTCTCGCCCGTCACTCGCTGCGACAGCGCCGCGGCCATGAAGGGGTCGAGCGCGCCGTCGAGCACGTCGTCGGGCGAAGGCGAGACAACGCCGGTGCGCAGGTCCTTCACTTGCTGATAGGGCTGGAGAACGTAGCTGCGGATCTGGTGCCCCCAGCCGATGTCGGTCTTGCTGGCATGTTCGGCGCTGGCGGCTTCCTCGCGCTTGCGCATTTCCTCTTCATAGAGCCGGGCCTTGAGCATGTTCATCGCGATGTCGCGGTTCTTGTGCTGCGAACGGTCGATCTGGCTGGCGACGATGATGCCCGAGGGAACGTGGGTGATGCGGACGGCTGAATCGGTGGTGTTGACATGCTGCCCGCCCGCCCCCGATGCACGGTAGGTGTCGATCTTGAGGTCGGCGGGATTGACCTCGATCTCGATCGCATCGTCGATCACCGGATAGACCCAGACGCTGGAAAAGCTGGTGTGCCGCCGTGCCGAACTGTCATAGGGGCTGATCCGGACCAGCCGGTGCACGCCGCTCTCGGTCTTGGCATAGCCATAGGCATTCTCGCCCTTGACCAGCAGAGTGCAGCTCTTGATCCCGGCCTGCTCGCCGGCGTGGTAGTCGACCAGTTCGACCTTGTAACCATGGCGCTCGGCCCAGCGGGTGTACATTCGCTGAAGCATTTCCGCCCAGTCCTGGCTCTCGGTGCCTCCGGCGCCGGCATGGATTTCCAGATAGGCGTCATAACCATCGGCCTCGCCCGCGAGCAGCGCCTGAACCTTGTCCCGATCGGCGCGCTCCGCCAGCGCGGCGAGTGCATCGAGACCTTCCTTGATCGTTGCCTCGTCGTCTTCGGCTTCGCCCAGTTCGACATATTCGACCGCGTTTTCCATGTCCGTGGAAATCGAATTGACCGCGCCCACTGCCGCCTCGAGCCTGCGACGCTCGCGCATTACGCCCTCGGCTTCCTTGGGATTGTCCCAGAGCTTGGGATCCTCGACCCGGGCATTGAGCTCATCGAGCCGCCGCAGCGCACGGTCCCAATCGAGGAACTTGCGCACCAGCGCCAGCGCTGCTTCTATCCGGTCGATGTGGGCCTGCCCTTCGGCACGCATTACGAAAAACTCCAAGAGAACAGGCGCTCCGATTAGCGGAGCGGGTGGGATTGTAAAGCTGGCGGCTGGTCAGCGCGAGCGGCGCAACGCCTTTACCGCTTCCAGCGTCAGGCGCACGTGGTCGCGATAGTCAAGATTGGAATGGACGAAGGTAATCCGGCCATTGCGACCGATGACGTAACTGGTCCGGCTGGAAAGCCCCTGCATTTGCGCTGCGCGGGCCGCCATTTCGGGCGGCAACACCAATGAAACATCGTACGCGCGGATGGTGTCTGGACTGGCGATCGCGACGGCGAACTTGCTTCGACATTCCGACGTCGAGAAACGCTGCAGAGTCGGCAAGTCATCGTTCGACATGCCGACAACCGATGCGCCTGCGGCCTTGAACTGGTCGATAGCCTCGGCAAAGGCGCGAGCTTCGAGCGTGCACCCCTGGGTAAAGGCCTTGGGATAGAAATAGAGCACAACCGGACCGTTGCGCAGCGCCCGGCGAAGGTCGAACGTAAACGCCTTTCCGTCCATGGCGCCCTGCGTCACGATTTGCGGCGCCCTTGCGCCTTGCGGCAAAGCGGCAAGGGCCAGCGAGGGCGCAACAAGCGCCAGCGCGGCAGCGGCTAAAAGCAACCTTTTCATGCCGCCAATCTGGGCCTTCGCCATGCGTTTGTCCACTGCCCAATCAGCCGCCCAGGGCGGCAGTCTCGCGGGCGCAATCGGGCGCCTGGCGCCTGGACAGGACAGTTTCGATTTCCGTTCGGGCTGCTTCCACATCGGCGCGGAAAGCAGGTTCAGCGTGCATCCGGGCCAGAACGGCCGTGGCGACGACGCGGCCTTCCTCGACATCGCTCAGCCAGTGCACGTTGCACACCCGCCTGCTGTCGCCAAAGGCGCGGCCGCGCGCGACAAGTTGGGCCGCGCGGTCGGGAATGACTTCGGCCAGGATCAGCCCCCAGCCATAGCCGATGGCACTGTGTCCGGAAGGATAGGAACCATCGCGGCGCAACATGGGTTCGTCTTTCGGGGTGCAGGTCGGCTTGCCGTTTTCCATGAATGGACGCGGCCGCATGTATCGAGTCTTGCTGGGATAGACCGCCATGGCGAGGTCCGGCCCGGCCTTGCGCAAAAGCGAGGCGACTTTGGGCGTGGTGTCAGGGCCCAGCTTCACACCGGCGGCGCAGGAGAAAACGTCGACGGCATCGGGCGTGAACAGGTCGGCATCGATTGCCGCCTGTTCGAAACGGGGCGTTCCCCGAAGGGCCAGCGCCGCCCTCGCCGCCGCTTTGTCGCGCGCAAGCGCTGGCGAACCGGCAGCAGGCTGCGGCGGGATCAGGACATTGCTGTCCGGCGCCGCGCCGCGCGGCAGATAGCCCGATGGGAAGGATGGCCGCTGCGGCGCCGGCTGGACAGCGTCAGGCGAAACAGGCGGTTCGGCCCATGAAACCGCAACGCCGGCCAGACCCGTAAGCGCCAGCCCGGCTGCAGCAATCAGTTTACGCATCAAAAACCCTCGACAATGAAGCCGCGATAAGGCGCTGCCGCCATGCGGAACTTGGCGCGCGATTGATAGTCCTCGCTGTAATACCAGTCCCGCGCCGATTGGGTGTCGGGGAATTCGAGGATGACGATCCCGTCGCAATCCTCGCCCTCGATATTCTCGTGCTTGCCGTAGACGGTATGGACTTTCATGTCCGGATTGGGCGCACCTGAACGGTTGCCTTCCTGGTACTTCTTCATCGCCTCGGGATCGACGATCTCGCCCTCGCGGATGAAAACAACGTAAGCCGACATGCTGGCTTCTCCTCTCAACTCATGCCGCGCACATAGGCATCGATAGTGCCCGCGCAACCGATTTTGTCGTCACCTTCCAGATCGGCATAGCGCACGATGGTGTCGGCCACCGATGGCGAGGTCGCGCCGCAGGCGCAGGGCGACCAGTCGATCTCGACCCGGTCGCCCGAAATCACACCGCCCCAGCGTCCGTCTAACGACAGGTCGAAGAATGCAGCGCGGCCCGTGACCGGCCCCTCGCCCACGCCGGGAAGCAAATTGTCGCCCGCCTTGTCGAGCGGCAGCAGCACCACCCACGGCGGCGCGTGATAGCGCCCGCCCTCGTGGCAACGCGCGAGCACCGAGCCGATTTCCTGCATCCCGTAGATCTGGAAATTGCGCCCGTCCTTCACATTGAAGGTCTCGAAAACGAACTCGCGGTAATCGTCGGGCAACAGCTCACGCTTGAGCCCGCCGCCGACATACATCAGGTTTTCCGGGTGAAAGTCCTTGCCGGAAAAGCCGCGCTCGCGCACCGCCGCAGCGACGCGATATAGGTTGCCCCAGAGTCCGGTGAGATAGAGCTTTTCGGTGCGCACCGCGAGCAGTGCATCGACAATGATGCCCACGGCATCTGCCAGCGCCTTCTCGCGCGCCGCGCTGGTTTCCTCATATTCGGCGATCTGCGAGGGCTGCGCCGTGCCAGCGGCAATCGCCTTCCTCAAGGCGATCATTCGAGTGATCGAGCCGACCGTGATCGGCGGCACCGGATAGCGGAAGCGCTCGGTGCCGGGCTTGCCGAATTCGGCGTGCATATGATCGCTGATCGAAATGTTGCGGGGAACGGCAGCCACAGGCGCCATTTGAAACGAATAGCGGTCGTGCGAGGGCGCAAGGCCGGTGCCCCAGGCGCAAGCATGGACTGAGTCCCACCCGGTCCAGTCCATGTCGGCCTTGCTTGCGACCAGCATCGCCGACTTGCCGGTAGTGCCCGACGAACACGAGACATAATGCCCCGCCTGCTCAAGCCGCTCGACCCAGTGATCGACGTCGCGGATGCCCTCGAGATCGACGTTATCGGTCGGATAGGCTGAAACCGTGCCGAGCCACTTGGTCAGCTTGTCCCACTTCTCGTCGACAAGGAAGCTCTCGGGATAGCTCTTGTAGGCGGTGTGCGGCAGCAGCAGGCCCGCCACGTCCTCGAACCGCTCGATCTTCGCGATGCCCATGTCGCGCGCGCGCAGGCCAATCAGCTTGATCCGGTCGATCCGCTCTTCAAGCCGCTCGTTCATCGCTGCAACCTGCAAGTCGCGCACCTCGCGAAACGGCACGGAGTAGCAGTCGCTCTTGCCCTGCCAGGCCATCAGGGTGTTGGCGGCGTGTCCCATCGCGAATTTCCTTTTGCTTACGACATCCCCCGCACATAGGCGTCGACCGTGCCAGCGCAGCCGATCTTGTCATCGCCTTCGAGGTCCGCATAGCGATAAATGTTGTCGGCGATCGAAGGCGTTGCGTAGCCGCAGGCACAGGGGCTGTAATCGAGCTCAATATGGTCGCCCGAGATCACCCCGCCCCAGCGCCCGTCCATCGACAGATCGAAGAAGGCAGCCCTGCCCTCGAGCTTGCCCTTGCCATAGCCGGGAAGCAGCGCGTCGCCCTGTTTGTCGAGCACCATGGGCACCAGCCATGGCGGAACGTGATAGCGCATGCCCTCCTGGCACCGGGGCATCGAGGTCTGCAATTCCTGCATGCCATACATCTGGTAGATGAATTTCGGATTGAGGTTGAACGTCTCGTAGACATACTCGCGGTAATTGTCGGGCAGTTGCGCGCGCTTGAGCCCGCCGCCGAGATAGACGCCGTTCTCGGGATGGAAATCCTTGGCGCTGAAGCCCTTGTCGCGCACTGCTACCGCAAAGGGATAGAGCGCGCCCCACATGCCCGTTATGAACAACCGTTGTTCGCGCTTGGCGATGATGTCGTCGACCGCCCCGACCTGCGCGTCGTCCAGGCCCTTCTGCCGGGCGGCCGTCTCTGCCTCGTAGTCCTGGATCTCGCCCGGCAAGGCCGTACCATCGGCGATTTTCTTGCGCAGGGTGATCATCTTGGTGAGCGAGCCGATTGTTACCGGCGGCAGGCCTGACTGAAAGCGCGGCGCCTGAGGATCGGTGAAGGCGCCCATCAGCGCCATGCCCATGGCCGCGTTCTTATGTGTATAGGCCACCGCGCCCGCCGGCCCGCCGGGATAGCGCATATCGCCTTCGCGCAGTGAGGAGCCCCACTGGACCGCCATAACGCCGTCTTTGCAGGTGAAATCGACGTCCTTCTGCGAAGCGACCAGCATGGCCGACTTGCCGGTGGTGCCGCTTGAACAGGCGACATAAAGCCCGGCCTTGCCGCAGGCTTCCACCCAGTCGTCGATCTCGACCACGCCGTTCAGGTCCACACCGTCGGTCGGATAGGCCGAAACCGTGCCCAGCCACTTGGTCAGGCGGTCCCACTTCTTCTCGGTGAGGAAGCTTTCCGGATAGCTCTTGTAGGCCGTATGCGGCAGCAGCAGCGGCACCGCATCTTCAAGGCAGGTGACCTGGGTAATGCCCGCGTCGCGCGCGCGCAGGCCAACCAGCTTGATCCGGTCGATCCGCTCCTGCAGCCGTTCGTTGATCGCGGCGACTTGCAGATCGTGCACGTCAGCGAACGACAGGTTGAAACCCGTCGCGCCCGGCATGTGGCTGGTGAGTTTGTCGCAAGCCTCGCCCATCACGCAACACCCCGCACATAGGCATCGACCGTGCCGGCACAGCCGATCTTGTCGTCGCCTTCGAGGTCGGCGTAGCGCACGATGTTGTCGCGCACCGAGGGGCCTTTCGCGCCGCAGGCGCAGGGCGAAAAGTCGATCGAAATCCGGTCACCAGAGATCACTCCGCCCCAGCGGCCGTCGATCGACAGGTCGAAAAAGGCCGCGCGGCCCTCGTATTCGCCGTCTCCGACCGGCAACAGCGCATCGCCGCTCTTGTCGAGCAGCAGCGGCACGACCCATGGCGGAATGTGATAACGCATGCCCTTCTGACAACGCGGCATGCCCGAATGCAGTTCCTGCATCGAGTAGTTCTGGTAATTGCGCTCGGGCGAGATGTTGAAGGTCTCGTAGACGAATTCGCGATAATCGTCTGGCAGCTTGGCGCGCTTGAGGCCGCCGCCGACATAGATCGAGTTTGCCGGATTGAAGTCCTTGGCGCTGTAACCCATGTCGCGCACCGCCTTGGCGACGTCGTAGAGCCCCTTCCACAAGCCGGTAACGTGCAGCTTGTCGCCGCGCGCCGCGATCAGGGCTTCGGCGGTTTGTCCCACCGCGCCGTCCACCGCCGCCTGCCGGGCCGCTGATGTCTTGTCCATTTCCTCGATCTCGGACGGGGTGGCGGTTCCATCGGCAATCTTCTTGCGCAAAACCACCATGCGCGTGAGATCGCCCACAGTGATCGGCGGCACCGGATAGTTGAACCGCTCGCTGTTGGGATCCTGCAAGGTAGCGAGATAGGCCTCGCCGGTCGCGTGGTTGCGCGGCGTATAGGCGACTGGCGCCATGCCGAACATGCGCCTGTCGCGCCCCAGATCGGTGCCAGAACCCCAGGCATAGGCCTGCGGCGCCTCGCGCTTGACCCAGTCCATGTCCTTTTGCGAAGCCACCAGCATGGCCGACTTTCCGGTGGTGCCCGAAG
>JBFWSE010000087.1:0-14650 GCA_050248535.1 Novosphingobium sp. | reverse complement strand
CCCTGCAGGCCGGGAAAAATCGCCGAGTTGATCTTCTTGGCAATGGCCTCGTCGTTCGACAGGATGATGCCCGAACGGGGGCCGCGCAGCGACTTGTGCGTGGTCGTCGTAGTGACGTGGGCATGGGGCACGGGCGAAGGATGGACGCCGCCCGCGACGAGGCCGGAAAAGTGGCTCATGTCGGCGAGCAGGTATGCGCCAACTTCGTCGGCGATCTCGCGGAAGCGCTTGAAATCCCAGGTGCGCGAATAGGCCGTGGCGCCGCAGATGATCAGCTTGGGCCGGTTCTCGCGCGCGATGCGGGCGACTTCGTCCATGTCGATGCGGTGGTCATCGGGGCGCACAGTATAGGCGACGGGGTTGAACCACTTGCCGCTCATGTTGACCGGCGAACCGTGGGTGAGGTGCCCGCCGGCATTGAGGTCGAGCCCCATGAATGTGTCGCCCGGCTGCAGCAGCGCGAGGAACACCGCCTGGTTCATCTGGCTGCCGCTGTTGGGCTGCACATTGGCGAAATTGCAGCCGAACAGCTTCTTCGCCCGCTCGATGGCGATGGTCTCAATCTCGTCGACATATTCGCAGCCGCCGTAATAGCGCTTGCCCGGATAGCCTTCGGCATACTTGTTGGTCAGTACCGATCCGGCGGCCTCCAGCACCGCCTTCGAGCAGATGTTCTCGCTGGCGATCAGTTCGATCTTGTCCCGCTGGCGGCCCAGTTCCTTGCCGATCCAGCCGGAAATCTCGGGATCGGTCTGGGCAAGACCCTCGGTGAAAAAGCCTGGCGGGGTTACGGCATCGAGAGTGGCTGCGGTGCTCATCGGGTTTCCTGGAGGATGGGAGGGTGCGTGAGTTTATCGACGCGGCGGACGTGGCGATCGCCGCCGAAAGGCGTGGCGAGGAAGGCTTCGACACAGGCTTTGGCCATGTCGAGCCCGATCATCCGCGCGCCCATGGCGATGATGTTGGCGTCATTGTGCTCGCGAGTCAGCTTGGCCGAAAGCGGTTCGGAGACGACACCGCAACGCACCGCCGGATTGCGGTTGACGGCGATCGAAATGCCGATGCCGGTACCACACAGGGCAATGCCCCGTTCGGCCTTGCCAGTGGCGACGTGGCCGGCCAGCTTGTAGCCAAAGTCGGGGTAGTCGACGGATGCCTCGCTCTCCGGGCCGAGATCGTCGACTTCATGGCCCAGAGCTTCCAGCCAGTCGCGCAAGTCCGCCTTCATGGCGAGGGCGGCATGATCGGAGGCGATTGCTATCTTCATGGGGCGATACGCATGGTGTTGCGGACCTCATAGGGCGTGTGGGTGAATCGGCTCCGCGCCCCCATAGGCCGGGTTCGGCCCGTGCGCCAGTGCCCGGCGCCGGGCAATCCAGAGTTGCGTGAAAGCGGCCGGTAGCCCCGATACTATTGCCGCGGTTGTTGCTGCCCCTGAATGCGGCGCGCGACATCGGGGTGTTTTTCCAGATAGGTTCCCACCGCGCTGCGCAGTTCGCCATGCGCGGCCTGAGCGATCTGTTGCGCCTCGGTGAAATAGGCGCGATTGGCCGCCACCACCGCCGGATCGCCGTTCAGCGCCTGCCGGCGGGCAAAATAGTGTTTACCGGCTGGAGATGCCGCAAACTGGCTGATTTCGCGCAATTCGTCGCGCGAAAACTCGCGTACATAGGCCTGCGCCATGGCCTCGACGAGCCTGGGCATGTGGCGCGCATTGGCAGGGCCAAGCCGCTGGGGCAGGCCAGTCAAATAGCCATCGACAATCTGTCTGAGTCCCGGGTCATCCACCTGGCCCCGGAACGCATCGCGCAGCTGGTTCTGCAGGTTGCGCATCATGTCCGCAATCATCTGCGTGCGCTGCGCTTGCGGCATGACCACATCGACGATTTGCCGGGCATAGCCCATGGCAGCCGGATCGACTGGCGCATTTTGCGCCAGTGCCGGGCCTGATACTATCAGGCCGCAGGCCAGAGCGAGAATTCTCGCTTTACCGGTTCCGGCCGGGATCACTGGTCCAGGAACGAACGCATCTTCCGCGAACGGCTGGGGTGCTTAAGCTTCCTGAGCGCCTTGGCCTCGATCTGGCGGATGCGTTCGCGCGTCACCGAGAACTGCTGACCAACTTCCTCGAGCGTATGATCGGTGTTCATACCAATGCCGAAACGCATGCGCAGCACACGCTCCTCTCGAGGAGTCAGCGAAGCGAGCACCCGTGTCACGGTCTCCTTGAGGTTGGACTGGATCGCGGCATCGACCGGGATGATCGCGTTCTTGTCCTCGATGAAATCGCCCAGGTGCGAATCCTCTTCGTCGCCTATCGGCGTTTCGAGGCTGATCGGCTCCTTGGCGATCTTCATCACCTTGCGGACCTTTTCGAGCGGCATGGAGAGGCGCTCGGCCATTTCCTCCGGCGTGGGCTCGCGGCCCTGTTCGTGGAGGAACTGGCGGCTGGTGCGCACCAGCTTGTTGATCGTTTCGATCATGTGCACCGGGATGCGGATGGTGCGCGCCTGATCGGCAATCGAACGGGTGATCGCCTGGCGAATCCACCAGGTGGCATAGGTCGAGAACTTGTAGCCGCGGCGATACTCGAACTTGTCGACCGCCTTCATCAGGCCGATGTTGCCTTCCTGGATCAGGTCGAGGAACTGCAGTCCGCGGTTGGTGTATTTCTTGGCGATGGAAATCACGAGGCGCAGGTTCGCCTCGACCATTTCCTTCTTGGCGATCCGCGCCTCGCGCTCGCCCTTCTGCACCATGTTGACGATGCGGCGGAATTCGCCGAGCGACATGCCGGTGGCCGAGGCAATGTCGGCGATTTCAGCACGGATTCGCTCGACTGCGTCGGCCTCGTTCTCGGCGAAGGCGGCCCACTTCTTGTCCTTTGTGCTCTGCGCCTGCAGCCAGCCGTCGTCGAGCTCGTGCCCGACATAACTTTCCAGGAAGTCCTTGCGGTTAACCTTGTGCCGCTCGGCCAGACGCAGCATCTGGCCGCCCAGCGCGGTGAGGCGCCGGTTGAAGGCGTAGAGGTTGTCGACCAGATATTCGATCTTGGTCGCGTGGAACTGCACGCTCTCGACCTGGGCAGTGAGGTCCTCGCGCAGCTGCTGGTAGGTCTTTTCCCGGTTCGCGGAAAAATCGCCTGCTCCGCCCAGCGCGGCGAGGCGGTCTGCCTGGATTCGCTCGAACTTCTTGAACAGCCGGGTGATCTCGGCGAATTTCTCGAGCGCTTCGGGCTTGAGCGCCGCTTCCATCTGCGCGAGCGAGAGGGTGTTGTCCTCTTCGTCGTCCTCGACGGGGCGCATCCGCCGCTCGACCATGTCGTCATCGTCGTCGTCGCCGGAGGCCTTTGCAGGCTCTTCCTCGTCGTCGTCGTCTTCCTTGTAGCTGGGACCTGCCACGGATTCGCTGATCTCGCCGTTGCCGTCGTCCTCGGCATCGTCGCTGAGCGCTTCGGGGGCGGGTTCCTTCGACAGCATGGCGTCGAGATCGAGGATTTCGCGCAGCTGCATTTCCTCGGCATTGAGCGCCTCGGACCACTGGATGATGGCGTGGAACGTGATCGGGCTTTCGCACAAGCCCAGGATCATGGTGTCGCGGCCGGCCTCGATGCGCTTGGCGATGGCGATTTCGCCCTCGCGGCTCAGCAGCTCCACAGCGCCCATTTCGCGCAGGTACATGCGCACCGGATCGTCGGTGCGTTCGACGGTTTCCTTTTTCTTTTCGACGACGGGCTTTTCGGCGCCGCTATCGACTTCGTCGATCTCGTCGACTTCCTTCTCTTCAGGATCGACTGCGTCTTCGTCGCTCTCGACGATATTGACGCCCATTTCGTTGAGTGCCGACGTGATGTCCTCGATCTGGTCGGAGGTCATGTCGTTGGGGAGCGCCTCGTTGAGCTCGTCGACCGTGATGATGCCACGGCGCTTGGCGCGCGCGATCAGCTTCTTGATCGAGGCCTCGTTGAGGTCGATGAGCGGCGAATCGGCTGCTTCCGCGGCCTCGCCCTGCATGTCTTCGTTGGAGTCGATTTCCATAATTCCGCCGTCGTCCCTTCGGGATCAATTCCTGGCCGGATTATACCACTTGCCTCGCCCATGCCCGAAGCGTTTGGAAAATTCCAGCCTTGTCTGCCCATATTGTGTGCGCAATCGCGTATTTACCCGGCCTGTCTGCCCGCAAGTTCCCGCAGCCGGTCGTTCAACTCACGCTTTCGCATTCTGAGCCGTTCCTGTTCTTCCATGTCAAACCGTTCGGTCGCGTCCTCGATCGCGGCATCGATGGCCGGTTCCTCGACCAGTTTGGCAAGCGCCGCGGCCAGTGCCGAGGCCGCAAGTCCGGGCTCGCAATCGGGCTTGAGGAAAACATATCCCAGCCGCCGGGCCCGGTCCGCCGGGGGCAGTTCGATGTTCTCCGCCGACAAGATGGCTATGAGTTGCGCAGTTTCAAGCGGCTCGCCCCGATCGAGCGCATCGAGCAGCAGGTCGAAGCGCCGGTCCCGCCCTGCCGCCCGGGCCAGCAGATCGGCATTGGCGGCCACTTGCCCGGGCCATTGCACCAGTCCGGCCAGCAAGGCCGTGGCCAGCGCCTCGCGCGCGCCGCCATCGGCCGAGCGGCGCAGACGGGCGGCATTGCCCGGTGCGGAGCGGCGGGGAAGAGGCAGGGCGCTGCGATAGGCGCCCTGCTCGCGGCGCGGAAAGGCCCAGGCGGAAAAGCGATCGAGCAATTCGCGGCGGTAGAGCGATTTGATGTCGGGATCGCCGATAGTCTCGACATGGGCGAGGAGCCGCGCCTTGAGCCCTGCCTTGTCTTCGGGCGTGTCCAACGGGGCAGCATCGCGCTCGTGCCGCCAGAGCATGTCGATCAGGCTCTGCGCCTCGTCCAGCAGCCGTTCCATCGCCGCCGAACCGTCGCGTTTGACGAGATCGTCGGGATCCATGCCCGCAGGCAGCCGGACGATCCTGAGGCTGTGCGCCGGGCGCAACAGCGGCAGGGCGCGAGCCACGGCGCGCATGGCGGCGCGCTGGCCGGCTGCATCGCCGTCGAAACACAGGATCGGCACATCTACCAGCCGCCAGAGCATTTCGATCTGCCGTTCAGTCAGCGCGGTTCCCAATGGCGCTACACATTCGCCGATGCCGGCAGCGGCGAGGGCAATGACATCCATGTAGCCTTCGACGACAATCAGCCGCCCCGACTGGCGCGCCAGTGGCCCGGCGCGATGCAGGTTGTAGAGTGTGCGGCCCTTGTCGAATAAGGGCGTATCGGGAGAATTGAGGTACTTGGGCGCGTCTGTTTTGGCTGCGTCGAGAATGCGGCCGCCAAAGGCGATCACCCGGCCGCGGGCGTCCTCGATCGGCAGCATCAGACGTCCGCGGAAACGGTCGTAGGGGGCCTTGTCCTCGACTACAATGCGCAGGCCCGCCTCGATCAGCTGCTCTTCGGGAAATTGCTTCAGCGCCTCCTTCATCGCCTGCCGCCCCTCGGGCGCAAAACCGAAGCCGAAGCGTTCTATCGTCCGCTCGTTGAACCCCCGCGTGGCGAGATAGGCGCGCGCCTTTTCGCCTTCGCTCGAAGCCAGCCGTTCGACGAACCAGGCCTGGGCCGCCGCCATGACATCGTGCAAAGTGTCGCGCTGCTGCGCGGCCTCGGCGGCGCGCGGATCGGGCGCGGGCACTTCCATCCCCGCTTCCGCCGCAAGCTCCTTCACCGCATCCATGAACGACAGCCCGCGCTGGTCGGTCATCCAGCGAATCGCATCGCCGTGGGCCCCGCAGCCGAAGCAGTGATAGAAGCCCTTTTCGTCGTTGACCGTGAAGCTGGGGCTCTTCTCGTTGTGGAACGGGCAGCAGGCCTTGAATTCACGCCCCGCCTTGGTCAGCCGCGTGGTGCGGCCGATGACGCCCGACAGCGAGATGCGGGCGCGCAGTTCGTCCAGCCATTGGGGAGACAGACTCACTCAGAGGCCCCTATCCGTAATCCCTTACCCTACCCGTTCGTGTCGAGCGAAGTCGAGACACGCTTGCATTCCTAAACCGGATATTCCCACTCGTCGCTCAAATCGAAGGTAACGCCTTTCCATGGTGCGGGACCCTTTCGTTCACTGGGTTTGCGGGCGAAGTAGGACAATCTCTGCCAATCGCGCGCGATGAGCGCTTCTTTTTTGGCTCGCGACCATTTCCCGACGCGAACTTCTGTCTCGATGGCTTCGACCCGCGTGGAAAAGGTTTCGGCCCAAACCAACTTGACCGGCCTCCTTGGAGTCGTGAACTCGCAATGGCCCCCGTGATGATGTTGGGCGATCCGTCGCTCAAGGTCGTCGGTGTGGCCGGTGTAGTATTTCCCGTCGGCGCAGCGCAGCATGTAGCACCAGAAGGCCATGGCCGGGGCTTAGCGTGTCTCGACTTCGCTCGACACGAACGGGGTTTGGAGTTGAATTCCAAAACCAAGCCGTTCGCGTCGAGCGAAGGCCGAAGGCTGCAGTCGAGACACTATGTGCCTTACCCCAGAGCCGCTTTCACCAACCCGCTCGCCTTGCTCATATCGAGTTGGCTCCCATGCCGCGCCTTGAGTTCGGCCATCACGCGCCCCATGTCCTTGATGCTCGACGCCCCCAGTTCCGACTTGATCGCCTCGATTGCCGCCACGGTCTCCGCCTCGCCCATCTGCTGCGGGAGAAACTCCTCGATCACCGCCAGCTCGGCGTTTTCCGCGTCGGCCAGTTCCTGCCGGCCGCCCTGTTCGTAGAGCGCAATCGATTCGCGCCGCTGCTTGGCCATCTTCTGCAGCACTTCGACCACGATGACATCGTCCTCGGGCAACTGCGCCGCCGTGCGCAGTTCGATATCGCGGTCCTTGAGCTTGGCGAGAATCAGTCGGACGGCGCCCAGGCGCGGTTTGTCCCCTGCTTTCATGGCGGCCACTTGCGCGGCCTTGATCGAGTCGCGGATCATTTCTTGCGGATTCCCGTGATTTGCGGCTGATGCCGGTGGAAAGCGCCAACCTAAACGCCTTTTCCCGACCTTTCAAAGGTTGACGCGAGCACAGGTGGAGACTAGCGCCCACCCCTTAGCACCTATCGCTGGAAAACCGTTCACGGAGCGCCCCAATTATGGCCGACGCCGCCTCTTCGCTTGCGCCTCAACCTAAGGGCGCAACCGGAGTCATTGTGCTTGCCGATGGCACCGCGATCTGGGGCAGGGGCTTCGGCGCGGAAGGCAGCGCGGTGGGCGAAGTCTGCTTCAATACCGCGATGACCGGCTATCAGGAAACCCTGACCGATCCGAGTTATGCGGCGCAGATCGTCACGTTCACGTTCCCGCACATCGGCAATGTCGGTGTAAACGACGAGGATGTGGAAAGCGCCGTGGAAGGTGCTGTGGGCTGCGTGGTGCGCGAGGAGGTTACTGCGCCGAGCAATTTTCGCTCCAAGGGCACCTTTGGCGACTGGCTCAAGGCCAAGGGCAAGATCGGGCTCTCAGGCATCGACACCCGCGCGCTCACTCGCCGCATACGCATGAACGGCGCGCCCAATGCGGTGATCGCCCACGATGCAAGGGGCAAGTTCGATATTGCCGCCCTCGCCAGGCGCGCGCGCGAATGGCCGGGCCTGGAAGGCATGGACCTGGCCCGCGTTGTGTCGCGGCACGGCAACGAGGAATGGGAAGGCGGCGTGTGGTCGCTGGGCAAGGGCTATGCCCGCAGCCCGCACGACAAGCGCCCGCATGTCGTCGCCATGGATTTCGGCGCCAAGGACAACATCTTCCGCAATCTGGTCAAAGCGGGCGCCCACGTGACGGTGGTGCCGGCGCAGACTTCGCTGGAAGCGGTGCTGGCGCTGGAGCCGGCAGGCGTGTTCCTGTCGAACGGCCCCGGCGATCCGGCGGCGACCGGCGTCTATGCCGTGCCGGTGATCCAGGGCCTCTTGGAGCGCGACATTCCGGTGTTCGGGATCTGCCTGGGCCACCAGATGCTGGCGTTGGCGGCAGGGGCGAAGACCACCAAGATGCACCAGGGGCACCGGGGGGCGAACCATCCGGTCAAGCGGCTGGCGGACGGGGTGGTAGAGATTACCTCGATGAACCATGGCTTTGCGGTGGACAATTCGACCCTGCCCGACAGCGTGGAGGAAACCCACGTCTCGCTGTTCGACGGGTCGAACTGCGGTATCGCGGTGAAGGGCAAGCGGGCGTTCGCGGTGCAGTATCACCCGGAAGCGTCGCCGGGGCCCATGGACAGTTTTTATTTGTTTGAACGCTTTATCGGGATGCTGACATGAACCTCTCCCCCCTCGAATCCCACGTCCTCGCCTATTTCCTCACCCATGGTGCGCGGGACTTTTCCATGGTGGGCCGCTGGTGGCCGCGCTCCGAGGTCTCGACGGTGATTATCGACAAGGTCGGGATTGCCGTGCGCCCCTTCGGCAACGCGGCGGCCGAGGCGGCCAAGACGGCGGGTGAAGCCTTTGCGGTCCATCTGCTCGCCAACGGCGCCTTCTCGACCAAGGAGCAGAAGTTCGGCGGCACGATGCACCAGTTTCAGCCCGATGCCTATCGCGCGACGCTCGATCGCCTCGTGGCGGCCGATCCGGTGCTGAAGGAGGCTGCGGCGGGTGGGGATGCATTCTGGGCCGATTCCTTCGGAAAGATTGCCTGACGCATGCCCAAGCGCACCGACATTTCCTCGATCCTGGTCATCGGCGCGGGGCCGATTGTCATCGGCCAGGCCTGCGAGTTCGATTACTCCGGAACTCAAGCGATCAAGGCCTTGAAGGAAGAGGGTTATCGCGTAGTTCTGGTCAACTCGAACCCGGCGACGATCATGACCGACCCGGACATGGCCGATGCGACCTATGTCGAGCCGATCACACCCGAGGTCGTCGCCAGGATCATCGAGAAGGAGCGCCCCGACGCGGTCCTCCCGACCATGGGCGGCCAAACGGCACTGAACACCGCGCTCGCCTTGTTCAACGACGGCACGCTCGACCGGTTGGGAGTCACAATGATCGGCGCCGATGCCGATGCGATCGACAAGGCAGAAGACCGGATGAAATTCCGCGACGCCATGGACAAGATCGGGCTGGAATCGGCGCGTTCGGGCATTGCCCATACGGTCGATGAGGCTCTTGCCGTGCTGGAGCGCACCGGCCTGCCCGCGATCATTCGCCCCAGTTTTACGCTCGGCGGCACAGGCGGTGGAGTTGCCTATAACAAGGCCGAGTTCGAGCAGATTGTCAGGTCTGGCCTCGATGCCTCTCCGACCACGGAAGTTCTGATCGAGGAAAGCCTGCTCGGCTGGAAGGAATACGAGATGGAAGTCGTGCGCGACAAGCACGACAACGCCATCATCATCTGCTCGATCGAGAACGTCGATCCGATGGGCGTGCATACCGGCGACTCGATCACTGTCGCCCCGGCGCTGACGCTGACCGACAAGGAATACCAGATCATGCGCAATGCATCGATCGCGGTCTTGCGGGAAGTTGGCGTGGAAACAGGCGGTTCGAACGTACAGTTCGCGGTCAATCCCAAGGATGGGCGGCTGATCGTCATCGAGATGAACCCGCGCGTTTCGCGGAGTTCGGCGCTGGCTTCCAAGGCGACGGGCTTTCCCATCGCCCGGGTCGCGGCCAAGCTCGCGGTCGGCTATACACTCGACGAGATCACCAACGAGATCACCGGGGCGACGCCGGCTTCGTTCGAGCCGACCATCGACTACGTCGTCACCAAAATCCCGCGCTTTGCCTTCGAAAAATTCAAGGGCGCCGAAGCAGTACTCAGCACCGCGATGAAATCGGTCGGCGAAGTCATGGCGATCGGGCGCAACTTCAAGGAAAGCCTGCAAAAGGCGCTCAGAGGCCTTGAAACCGGCCTGGACGGGTTCAACCGGGTGCAGGAGCTCGAAAGCGCGGGCCGGGACGAGATCACCGCCGCCCTGTCGAAGCAGACCCCCGACCGGCTGCTAGCTGTCGGTCAGGCTTTCCGCGAGGGTTTCACGGTAGAGGACGTCCAGGCGATTACCCATTACGACCCCTGGTTTCTGCGCCACATTGCCGAGATCATCGCCGAAGAGGCCAGGATCATGGCCGACGGCCTGCCGGGGGATGCCGAGGGGCTGCGGCGGCTGAAGGCGATGGGCTTTTCCGACCATCGCCTCGCCACGCTGGCGGTGCGTGCCGTCGGGCTGGCTGGCGGGCTGGGCGAGACGTCCGCGCCGCGCAAGAGCGGGCTGTTGCACGATGCGGTCAAGGCCATGGCCGGTGCTACTACCGCGCGCGAAGTGAGGGAGCTGCGCGAGCGGCTGGGCGTGCTTCCAGTATTCAAGCGCATCGACAGCTGCGCTGCCGAATTCGAGGCTATCACGCCCTATATGTATTCGACTTATGAAGTGCCCAGTTTCGGTGCCGCCGAATGCGAGGCCGATCCCAGCGACCGCAAGAAAGTGGTCATCCTCGGTGGCGGGCCCAACCGCATCGGCCAGGGCATCGAGTTCGACTATTGCTGCGTCCACGCCTGCTTCGCCCTGTCCGAAGCCGGCTACGAGACGATCATGATCAACTGCAATCCGGAAACGGTGAGCACGGACTACGATACCTCTGACCGGCTCTATTTCGAGCCACTCACGGCGGAGGACGTGCTTGAAATCCTGCGGGTCGAGAAGAAGCGCGGCACCCTGGCTGGGGTGATCGTCCAGTTCGGCGGGCAGACACCGTTGAAGCTGGCTCAGGCGTTGGAAGACAATGGCATTCCTATCCTCGGCACTTCGCCCGATGCCATCGATCTTGCCGAAGACCGCGAGCGCTTTGCCGCGCTGGTCGAGAAGCTTGGCCTCAGGCAGCCGGACAACGGCATTGCCCGCAGCCGCGACGAGGCGGTCGCGGTGGCCGAGAAAATCGGTTTCCCGGTGTTGATCCGCCCCAGCTACGTGTTGGGCGGCAGGGCCATGGAAATCGTCGATTCGGTGGCGCAGCTGGACGACTACATCGCCACTGCCGTGCAGGTTTCCGGCGATTCGCCGGTGCTGATCGACCAGTACCTGCGCGATGCCACCGAATGCGATGTCGATGCGCTGTGCGACGGCGAACAGGTTGTCGTGGCCGGCGTCATGCAGCACATCGAAGAAGCCGGCATTCATTCGGGCGACAGCGCCTGCACCCTGCCGCCGCACAGCCTGCCTGCCGAAGTGGTTGCCGAAATGGAACGCCAGGCCGAGGCGCTGGCCATGGCGCTGGGCGTGCGCGGGCTGATGAATGTGCAGTTCGCGGTCAAGGATGGACCGGATGGACCGGAAGTCTATCTCATCGAAGTGAACCCGCGCGCCAGCCGCACGGTGCCCTTCGTCGCCAAGGCCATCGGCCAGCCCGTGGCCAAGATCGCCGCGCGCGTCATGGCGGGAGAGAAGCTCTCGACCTTCCCGCCGTTCCGGCGCGAGCTTGACTATATCGCGGTCAAGGAGGCTGTATTCCCCTTCGCCCGCTTCCCCGGCGTCGATCCGGTGCTCAGCCCGGAAATGAAATCGACCGGCGAAGTCATGGGCATTGATTCCACTTTCGCCATGGCTTTCGCCAAGTCGCAGATCGGGGCAGGCACCCTGCTTCCCGATTCCGGCGTGGCTTTCGTTTCGGTGAAGGACAGCGACAAGGCCGTGATTCTCGACGCGGTGAAGCGGCTGGTTTCGCTGGGTTTCACGATCGTCGCCACCGGCGGCACGCAAAAGTACCTGGCCGACGCGGGCGTCCCGGTCGAGCGGGTCAACAAGGTCGCCGAAGGCCGGCCGCATATCGTCGATCGCATCGTCGATGGCGGAATAGCGTTGATTTTCAACACGACCGAGGGTTGGCAGAGCCTCAAGGACTCGCAATCGATCCGCCAGGCTGCGCTCAATGCCAAGGTGCCTTATTTCACTACGGCGGCCGCATCGCATGCGGTTACACTGGCGATTGACGCGTTGCGTGGCGCAAACCTTGAAGTGAGGTCGCTACAGTCGTATTATAGTTGAAGCGATAGTGTGTTCCCCCGACATCGCGAAGGAACGAACCCCTAGCCCTCAAGGGCGCGGGGCGGGGGTTTAGTCGCCGCATTTTCGGCGTATGGAGGACGAACAGGAATGGCGAGTGTCGAGAAGTTGCCGATGCTGGCGGAAGGCTATGAGCGGATCACCGCCGAGCTGAAACTGCTGCGCGAAGAGCGTCCGAAGATCGTCGATGCAATCGAGGAGGCGCGCGCACATGGCGACCTTTCCGAAAATGCCGAATACCATGCCGCCAAGGAGCGTCAGGGCCAGGTCGAAGCCTCGATCGCCGATCTGGAAGACCGCGTCAGCCGCGCCCAGATCATCGATCCGACAACGCTTTCAGGCGACAAGATCATTTTTGGCGCCACGGTCACTCTGCTCGACGACGATGACAAGCCGGTGCGCTACCAGATTGTCGGCCCCTATGAAGCAGACGCCAAACGCGGGCGGATCAGCTATAATTCGCCGCTGGGCCGGGCGTTGATCGGCCGCAAGGCAGGAGATGAGATCGAAGTGACTGTTCCAGCCGGCGAACGGTCGTACGCGGTGGAAAAAATCGAATTCATCTGACTTTCCGGACCGTGCCCGGTCCGGAAAGTGTCAGGTTCAGTTGACGGCCCGCGACCCCGCCTCGCCGACAGACTCGATGTCGCGGCCGACACCTTTGACTGTGTTGCAGGCGGCAACCGAAAGCAGGATGGAACCGGCCGCCAGGGCCAACAGCGATTTACGAAGCATAGACTCACTCCTGAACAGGGATGGAACCGTTACATTCCGTCCGATTGCTGCCAGTTTAACACATGGCGATTGCGCCGGTTCCAATAGGCTTGCGGCCAATCGAGCACAATGGCGTGCCGGATCGTTGAAAACCGGGCTGCGGGCCAAATTCAGCTCCGCGCAAGATCTATCGGCTTTTCCTTGCCCAGCCGGTGTTCGCGCCAGGCGATCAGCACGCCCGCACCGATGATCAGCGGTGCGCCGATCCAGGTCGCGAACGGCGGCAGCAAGTCCCAGATCAACCAGCCATAGATAGTCGCCCAGATCAGCGACGTATAATCGAGGACAATCACGCTGACGACTGCGCCATGTCGCAGCGATGCCGTCATCAGCAACTGGCCCAGAGTGCCGGCAAGGCCCATGCAGGCCAGAAGCGCCATTTCCTTCGGGCCCGGCATGACAAACGGGACCAACGGCAAGGTGGCTGCCGCGATAAGCGCGCCGAAAACCGAGAAATAGAAGACGATGGCGATCGAATCCTCGCTTTTGGCCAGGTCGCGAATGAGAAAGCTGACCACCGCCACAGTCAGCCCCGCTCCCAATCCCGCTAGCACGCCCAGCAAGGCAACCGGATGCCCGCCTGGCTGTGCCACGATCAGCACGCCGGCAAAACCGAGCAGGACGGCGGTCCACCGCCAGATCCCCACATGTTCACGCAGGATCAGAGTGCCGATCAGCACGGCGAAGAATGGCGCGGTAAAGCCCAGAGTTGTCGCTTCGGCCAGCGGCAGCAGCAGCACCGAGCCAAAATTGCAGACCATGCCGACCATGTCGATCACCGAACGCAAGGCATGGCTGCCCATGCGCCGGGTCCTGAGCTTGCCGAGGCCGCCGGTGAACCAGAGAAAGGCCAGCAGCACGGGGATGGGCACGGCCTGCCGCCAGACCATGATCTGTGGCAGCGAAATGCCCAAATCGCCGGCATATTTGATCAGCATGGCCATTGTCCCGAAAGACAGGGCCGCACCCAGCCTCAGGAACAGTGCATAGGTGGGGCGCTGGGGCATTGTCGCGCCTTTAGCTTTGCCCGGGCCTGAGGCAAGGGCGAAGCATGGATGACTTCCCTTATGCCTTGGCCGGAGGCGTGTTTGCCCTGCTGGTTGCGATTGCCGCCTGGCTTGGCGACCGCCGCCGCATGCGGCGCAGCGATCCCGACGATGTCGGCTTCATGCCCTGGACGAGTGTGTTTTTCTGGGCTCTGCTCGCGGCGCTGCTGTTGCTGGCCTTCGCTGCCCACCAGTGGACGCAGGGTTAGAGGCAAGCCTCGAGGTAAGCCTGATCGAAGCCGAACTGCCGCGCCTTTTCGAGCGTGTAAGGACGAAGGCCGGTCGAGCGGAATTCGCCGATAATCTTGCCCTCGTCGTTCTCGTCGAGATACTCGAACTTGAACAGCTCTTGCGTCACGATCACGTCGCCTTCCATGCCGATCACCTCGGTGACGTTGGTGGTGCGGCGCGAACCGTCGCGCAGGCGCTTGACCTGGACGATAAGGTCGACCGATTCGGCGATCTGCCGGCTGATGGCTTCCTTCGGGATCTTGATGTCGCCCATCATGATCATGTTTTCCATACGGCCCAGGCATTCGCGCGGGCTGTTGGCGTGGAGCGTACACATCGAGCCGTCGTGGCCGGTGTTCATCGCGGCGAGCAGGTCGAAGCACTCCGCGCCGCGAATTTCGCCCAGGATGATCCGGTCGGGACGCATACGCAGGGCGTTCTTGACGAGGTCGCCGATGGTTATGGCGCCCTGGCCTTCCAGGTTCGGCGGGCGGGTTTCGAGCGGCAGCCAGTGCGGCTGCTGCAGACGAAGTTCCGCCGCGTCCTCAATGGTCAGCACGCGCTCGCCCGGGTCGATCATTTTC
>JBFWSE010000086.1:0-14874 GCA_050248535.1 Novosphingobium sp. | reverse complement strand
CAGCGTGCTGGCCTTCGTGCTGTCGCTGAAGCGCGGCGAGCACGTGCAAAGGCCCTGGATCGACGTGCCAGTGCATATGCGGTTCGATGCCGAAGGGCGGCTCGATCCCCAGGCTGCGGCTTAAGAAAGGGCGGCGGGCGCCGTTCTTTCGACCATGGTCACCATCGGCAGCTCCACCTCTTCAGCGACCCAGTCGATCATCACGGCGCTTGGCGCGGGCAGCGGCATCGATATGGCGGCGCTGGCCAGCAATCTCGCCACGGCCCAGTTCGCCGCCCGCAGCGACCGGCTGCAGGCGAAATCCGATACGCTGGACGCCCAGATTTCGGCCGCGACCAATCTCAAGAGCATGGTCTCGACTCTCGCGCAGTCGATCGGCACGCGCATCCGCCAGGGCGACCTTTCGCCGCAGCCGCAAGTGGCCAATGGCTCCGTCGCCCGCGCCAGTCTTTCGGTATCCGCAGGTCAAACCGGCACCTATTCGCTGGAAGTCACCGAACTCGCCACAGCGCAGACCCTGGCGAGCCCCGCCTCCACTTACACCGCCGCCACCGACCTGACCGGATCGGGCACGCTGACCTTGCGTTTTGGCACTATCGATGCCGGCGTCTTCACCGAGGACACCGGCCACACCGCGTTGGCCATCGACATCCCGGCCGGATCGACGCTCGCCGACGTCGCCGGACGCATCAATGGCGCACGCGCCGGCGTCACTGCCTATGTCGCCACGACGACCGAAGGCGCCCGGCTGGTGATCAAGGGATCGGAAGGCGCGGCCAATGCCTTCATCGTGGAAGCAAGCGAGACCGCCAGCGACGAAGGACTGGCCAATCTCGCCTGGACACCGGCGGGCGATGCCAGCCGCTTGCTTGCCTAATCCGCCGACGCCGAATTCAACCTCGATGGCTTGCCGATCAAGTCGGCCTCGAACACCGTATCCGACGCCATTCCGGGCGTGACGCTTACGCTCACCGGCAAGAACGCCGGCGCGCCGACCACCGTCACGTTCAGCGATCCCACTTCGGTTATCGCCACGGTCATGCAGGACCTTGCCGACGCCTTCAACGAAGTCATGGGCGAATTGCTGAAAGACACCGATCCCTTTGCCGGCGATCTCGCGCGCGACGATGGCGCCCGGGCCCTGCGGCGCGCCTTTTTCGCAGCTCGCCGGCACGGAGATCATGCCCAATGCGGCCAATGGCGCCCCGCGCACGCTCGCCGACCTCGGCCTCGCCACCCAGCGCGACGGCACCTTCCGGATCGACGCGACACGGCTCAACGCCACGCTCAAGAGCGATCCCCAGGGCGCCGCGGCCATGTTCACGCCGGGCCTCTATGGCGTCTACGCGACGATCGACAGCATGGTGCGCCGCACGGTGCTGTCGACCAATCCCGGTTCGCTTACTGGCTCGATCGCCAAATATACCTCCCAAAAGAGCAAGATCGGCACCGATCTGACCAAGATCGCCGAGCAGCAGGAGGCCTTGCGGGCCCAGCTAGCCAAGCGGTTCTCCTATGCCGACGGCAGGGTCGGAGCCTCCAAGGCGACTCTCTCGATCCTGCAAAACCAGATCGACGCGTGGAATGCGCGCAACAACCAGTGAGTGCCATGCTTGCCCTGCGATCCCCCGGCGAAACCTATCGGCGCATCTATCTCGACGCGCGAGTCGAGGCCTCGGAGCCGCGCCAATTGGTTGCCATATGCTACGAGCGGCTCGACGAGGCGCTTTCGGCGGCGCTCTACGCCCATGACACCCACGACAGCACAGCCCGCAGCCGCGCGATCACGCGCGCGCTCTCGGCGATCACGGCGCTGCTGCTCGGCGTCGAGGGCGATGAAGGCGTGGCGGCGCCGCTGCGCCAGTTCTACGGCGCGGCGCGGCAGGCATTGCTCGACGCCGCCCTGGCGTTCGATCCCGCGATCATTGCCGCCATGCGCCGGGATTTCGCAGAGATTGCCGCGGCCACATCCTCGTTCTGAACAGGCTTTCCACCACCCGGTTGTCGGGCCGCGATTTCGCCGCTAGGCTGTCCCGGCCATGAAAGAGCTGTTCCAACACGCCGCCACAACCGAAGGCATTACCGTGCGCGTCGCGGTGAATTTCCTGCCCGAGCAATCGCGCATCGAGGCGGGCAAGTGGTTCTGGGTCTATCACATCCGGATCGAGAACGATTCGGAAGAGACCGTGCAACTGCTCACCCGTCACTGGCGGATTACCGATGGCAGAGGCGCCATAAATCTGGTGGAAGGCGAAGGAGTCGTCGGCGAACAGCCCGTGCTCCAGCCGGGCCAGACGCACGACTATGTGTCGGGCTGCCCGCTCAATACGCCGACCGGCAGCATGGAAGGCCATTACACTTTCCGGCGCGAGGATGGCACGGCGCTCAAGGCGGCCATCCCGTTTTTCCGGCTGACCGCGCCCGCCGCGGCGACCAGGCCAGCCGGAAACGCCACACCGTGACCCTGGCCGGGTGATCCGGGCGCTCAGGCGATGAAACGGACGCATTTGCCCCTGAACGCGCTGCGCGTGTTCGACGCGGCCGCGCGCCATCTCTCCTTCACCCGCGCCGCGGACGAACTGGCGGTGACTCCCGCCGCTGTCGGCCAGCAAATTCGTGCGCTCGAAGACCTGCTTGGCGTCGTGCTGTTCCGTCGCACCAGCAAGGGCCTCGAACTCACCGACGAAGCCTCGGCCGGCCTTGAGTCCCTGCGCACCGGTTTCCTCCATTTCGAGGATGCGGTGCAGGCCATGCAGGCGGGCCAATCGAGCCACGTCTATACAATTGCAGCCCCACGCGATTTCTTCGGCACCTGGCTGGCCCCGCGCCTCGCCGGCTTTCGCGAGGCCTACCCGGAAGTGCGATTTGCCCTCACGGAAGACGAATTGGCGGATTTCACCGAAGCCAATCTCGATCTGGCCGTGCGCTGGGTGGATGGGCCCGGCGATCTCGAAGGCGTCCAGCTCGGCCCGGCCGAGCGAGTCGTGCTGGGCAAGGGTGACTGGATCGGCTGGCCGGGCGATCCAACGCCCGGGGGCGAGGATTCGGAGCCACCGCCGCTTAGTGTGGGCGATGCCGGCCAGGCAATCGCTGCCGCTACATCGGGCCTTGGCCGCGCGCGGGTTCCCGCCATGCTGGCCGTAGGCCTGGAAGGCGCCAGCCAGCCCGAACCATGCCGCCGCGCCTACTGGCTGGTCGCGCCTTTGCCGCAGTGGCGGCAGAAGAAAGTCAAGGCACTGGTCGCATTCCTCACCGCGAGCTGAAATTCATCGAAATTCCCGGCGGCAGCGGGCTGGCGCAACTTCGCCCGCTGGCCTAAAATGAACTTATGGCCGGTCCCGTCGAATTCGCCCCTTCAACCCAGCTCAGCGACGCGCTGGTCATCCTCGGCGCGGCGGGCATAGTGATTCCCCTGTTCGCGCGATTCCGCATCACGCCGATCATAGGCTTCATTCTGGTCGGCATCGCCGTCGGCCCATTCGGCCTGGGCGGACAAGTCGCCTCCAACCCTTGGCTGGCGCACGTCACCATTTCGGACCCGCATTCGCTGGAGATTTTTGCCGAGTTCGGCATTGTCCTGCTACTGTTCTCGGTTGGCCTGGAACTGTCGTTCGAACGATTGTGGGCCATGCGCCGCGCCGTGTTCGGTGTCGGCGCGCTCGAACTGATCGGCGCGGCCCTGTTGATCGCGGCTGGGCTGATGGCGCTGGGCAACAGCGCACCCGCCGCCCTGGCCCTGGGTCTCGCGCTGGCCCTGTCTTCGACTGCGCTGGTGCTGCGCATTACAGACACTCGCACGCCTGTCGGCCATGCCGCGCTTTCGATGCTGCTGTTCGAGGATATCGCGTTGGTGCCGATCGTATTCCTACTCGGGGCCATGGGGCACGGCAGCGGAGAACAGAACGCCCAGGAGCTTCTGCGCGTTATCGGCATGGGCGGTCTGGTCATCGCCATACTGCTGGTGCTGGGCCGCTATGCCTTGCCCATCCTGTTCGCCCAGGCGGCTCGTACCAAGAGCCCCGAACTGTTTCTGGCGGCCAGCCTGCTCGTGGTGATCGCCGCCTCGCTGGCGACTTCGTCGGCCGGGCTTTCGCCCATTGTGGGAGCATTGATTGCCGGGCTGCTGATCGCCGAGACGCAATATCACGGCGAAGTTGAAGCCATAACCGAGCCGTTCAAGGGTCTGGCGCTGGGTATTTTCCTGATCACGGTCGGCATGGGCCTCGATCTCAACCGGTTGGTGCAGCAGCCAGGCGAAATTCTGCTGGCAGTCGCCCTGGTGCTGGTAGCCAAGGCCCTTGTGACCGGGCTCCTGATGCGAGTCATGGGCGCGCGGCCGGGCACGTCGATCGAGGCGGGAATTCTGATGTCCAGCCCTTCGGAAACGACACTGATCGTGCTTACTGCCGCAATTGCCGCGCGATTGATCAACGCCGAGGCAGCGCAATTCTGGCAACTGGTCACGGCCATCGGATTGACGATAACGCCCATGCTCGCCTGGCTGGGCAAGCGCGCAGCGCGGCGTTTCGATGGTGCAGCGCCAGGAACTGCCGACCAGACACCCGAAGTGCCGCATGCGATCATCGTTGGCTTTGGCCGGGTCGGCAGGCTGGTTGCCGACATGCTGGCCATGCACGAGATCCCCTACATTGCGGTCGACAGCAATGCCGACCTGGTCGCCGATGCCAGAATCAAGGGCTATCGCGCCAACTTCGGCGATGCCGGCCGGGTGGAAACGCTGTCGCGGCTCGGTATCGGCAATGCCACCGCGATCATCCTTACCATGGACGAACCGGTGGCCGCGCAGCGCATGGTCAGGAAGCTTCGATCCCAGCATCCCGATCTGCCGATCATCGCCCGCGCCCGCGACGCCAGCCACGCCGCGCAGCTCTATCGCGCCGGGGCCAGCCATGCCGTGCCTGAAGCGCTGGAAGCTTCCCTGCAATTATCGGAGGCAGTGCTGGTCGATCTGGGGGTGGCCATGGGCCCGGTGATCGTCTCGATCCACGAAAAACGCGACGAAATGCGCGCGCAGATCATGGAAGAGGGGGACTTGGGGGAGATGCCCAAGCAGAAGAGTTCGGCTTTGGCGGAGAGTGGCGGCTGACTTGCCCACCCCCAACCCCTCCCGCAGGCGGGAGGGGAGCGAGACCTGGATTGCGCAGCAATCGTTAGTCGCAGCGGGGTGGGTTTCTCACCTATCCGCCCAGTGCTGACTTCACCGCCGCAACAGCCTCCGCCGCCTTCGAACCGTCCGGCCCGCCGCCCTGCGCCATATCCGGCCGTCCGCCGCCGCCCTTGCCGCCAAGCGCCTCGACGCCGGCGCGGACGAGATCGACGGCGCTAAATTTGGCGGTGAGATCGTCCGTAACGGCCGCGGCAATGCTCGCCTTGCCTTCATTGACAGCGACCACAACGGCCACGCCCGAACCCATCCGCTGCTTGGCCTGATCGAGCAGCCCGCGCAGTTCCTTGGGGTCGAGGCCATCGAGCACCTGACCGGAGAACTTGACGCCGCCCACGTCCTCGTCAGCACTTTCAACCTTGGCTGCCCCACTGCCACCCAGCGCCAGCGCCTTTTTCGCCTCCGCCAGTTCGCGTTCGAGCTTGCGCCGCTCATCGAGCAGGGCGGCGACACGTGCTTCCACTTCTTCGGGGGTCGACCGCAGCAGCCCCGCTGCGCCCTTCAGCGCCTCCTCGCGTCCAACCAGCCACTGGCGTGCACCTTCGCCGGTCAGCGCCTCGATCCGGCGCACGCCAGACGAGACCGCGCCTTCGGAAACAATCCGGAAAAGCCCGATATCGCCCAATGCGCGGACATGGGTGCCGCCGCACAGTTCGACCGAATAGCTCTTGCCACCCTGCGCATGCCCCATGCTGAGCACGCGCACTTCATCGCCGTATTTTTCGCCGAACAGCGCCATGGCGCCTGCCTCGATGGCGTCCTCGGGACTCATCAGGCGCGTTACGACGGGATCGTTGGCGCGGATCTCTGCATTCACCTCGGCCTCGATCGCGGCAATGTCTTCCGGCGTCAGCGCGGAAGGCTGCGAGAAGTCGAAGCGCAGGCGGTCGGCCGAAACCATCGAGCCCTTCTGCGTGACATGCGCGCCCAGCCGCCCGCGCAGCGCGGCATGCAGCAAGTGCGTCGCCGAGTGATTGGCCCGGATCGCATCGCGGCGGCTATTATCGACCTGCAAGTGCACGGTGTCGCCCACATGTATCGTGCCGGTTTCCACTTTCGCGTTGTGCGCATGGAGGCGGCCCAGAGGCTTGGCGGTATCCGTTACCGTGAGCTTGAGGCCATCGCTCCCGGTAATCGACCCGGCATCGCCAATCTGGCCGCCGCTTTCGCCATAGAACGGCGTCTGGTTGGTCAGGACAGTGACCTCTTCACCCGCCCCGGCGCTCTCGACTTCCGCACCGCCCCTGACCAGCGCGACCACCCTGCCCTCGCCGCTGGTCGCCGAGTAGCCGGTGAACTCGCTGGCGCCTTCGCGCTCGGCGATGTCGAACCACACTTCGCTGTCCGCTGCTTCGCCCGAGCCTTTCCAGGCGGCGCGGGCCAGCGCCTTTTGCTGCGCCATGGCCGTATCGAACCCGGCACGATCCACCCCGATCCCGCGCGCGCGCAGGGCATCTTCGGTGAGGTCATAGGGGAAGCCAAAGGTGTCGTAGAGCTTGAAGGCCGTCTCGCCCGGCAATTCCCCGCCCTCGCCCAGCCCGGAGGTTGCCTCGTCCAGCAGCTTGAGCCCGTTCGACAGGGTGCGGCGGAACTGCACTTCCTCGCGATTGAGCGTCTCCTCGATCAGCGCCTGCGCCCGGCCGAGCTCGGGATAGGCCTGGCCCATTTCGGTAACCAGGGCCGGCACCAGCCGGTGCATCAGGGGCTCTTTCGCGCCCAGCAAATGCGCATGGCGCATGGCGCGGCGCATGATCCGCCGCAACACATAGCCGCGCCCTTCGTTCGAAGGCAGAACACCATCGGCCAGGAGGAACGAAGTCGAGCGCAAGTGATCGGCGATCACCCGGTGGCTGGCCTGCTGTTCGCCTTCTGCGGCAACCCCCGTCAGTGCCTCGGATGCCGCGATCAGTGCCTTGAAGGTGTCGGTATCGTAATTGTCGTGCTCACCCTGCAGCACGGCTGCGACACGCTCCAGCCCCATGCCGGTGTCAATGCTCGGGCGGGGCAATTCGGTACGGCTGCCGTCTGCATGCTGCTCGAACTGCATGAAGACGAGATTCCAGATCTCGATGAACCGGTCGCCGTCCTCGTCCGGGCTGCCCGGAGGACCGCCGGCAATGTGTTCGCCGTGATCGTAGAATATCTCGCTGCACGGGCCGCAGGGGCCGGTATCGCCCATCGACCAGAAATTATCCGAAGTCGGAATGCGGATGATGCGGTTTTCCGGCAAACCGGCGATCTTGCGCCACAGGTCGAAGGCCTCGTCATCGGTGTGATAGACCGTTGCCGTCAGCTTTTCGGCGGGAAGCCCCCATTCCTTCGTCAGCAAGGTCCAGGCGTGCGTGATCGCCTGCTCCTTGAAATAGTCGCCGAAGGAGAAATTCCCGAGCATTTCGAAGAAAGTATGGTGCCGCGCGGTATAGCCGACATTGTCGAGATCGTTGTGCTTGCCCCCGGCCCGCACGCACTTCTGCGACGATGCGGCGCGAGGCACTTCGCGCGTCTCCAGCCCGGTGAACACGTTCTTGAACGGCACCATGCCCGCGTTGACGAACATCAGCGTCGGGTCGTTATAAGGCACCAAAGGCGCGGACTGCACCACCTCGTGGCCCTGCGAGCCGAAATAGTCGAGAAAGGACCGGCGGATGTCGTTGGTCGAAATCATAGGCCGGGCCGATACTTGAGCCGCGTTCATGCGGCAAGCGCGAAGCAACGATTGCTGTAATCGGCCAAGTCAGTCACGCCAGGCCGTGACCAGCCAGATCGCCGCGGAATAGGCGAGCAAGCCTTCGTGGAGGCGCGATCTCAGCAAGTCGCGCAACCGGCCAACTGCTTGCGCCTTTGCATTGCCCTCAAGCTCGGCAAAACGTGGCGCAGTGGGACCGATCCGGCTGAAGAAATCGACTCCCTGGTCAAGCGCGTCCTCGCCCTGTCCGATGACGAAAGCCGTATCGTGCGGTTCGCACTGGATGCCCGACCATCCTCCCTCGCTCAGTACGGCATGGACATGGTCCGGATCGGCGAAGGCAAAAGGACCGGGCATCGGCCCTTCCGGCGGCGCGACCATGCCGCCTACGGCCTCGGCCGGCTCGCTCGCCCAACGGTTGAGCGAGGCATCGCGGAAGCACGAAAAAGCCAGCTGCGCGCCCTTGGCGGAAACCGCATGCAAATGCGCGAAAGCGGCGGGGGGATCGGCGAAGAACATGACGCCATGACGAGACACCAGAAGGTCGGGCACCCTTTCGGGCTGCCAGTGTGACGCATCCGCCAGTTCGAATGTCACCCGTGGCTGGTCCGAACCCCGCATGCGCGCCGCAGCTATGAGGTCAGGCGAGACATCGATCCCGGTCACTCGCGCATCGCCGCGCTGGCGCGCAATCGCCAGCGACAATTCGCCCGCGCCGCAACCGATGTCGGCCACTTCCTTGCCAGGCAGCCTGTCGATCAATTGCAGCAGCAATGCCGTGATCCCGGACATAGCACGATCGGTCTGCCGCCAGGACCGCGCCCAGGCGTTGCCCACTTGCCCCTGCCATTCGCGCATGTCGGTCATGACCGAAAAGATACGCCGCATCGGGACAACGGGCAATCGAGATTCCGCTTGCGACTCACGCGCAAGAGTCCCAGCATGTGTTTGGTCTTTGCGCGCCAGAGCGTAAGACAAGCGCCCGGCGCGCCTTCGCTACGAGAGGAGGCGTCAATGGGAACTGCAACCCAATCGGGATCAACATCGGGTAACCGGCATACCCGTGCCGTCGCGCTGGTCGGGCCGGCCGGTACGGGTAAGACAAGCCTGGCAGAGGCGCTGCTCTTCGCCAGCGGCGCGATCAACCGGCAGGGTAGCGTCGAGGCCGGCACCAGTGTGGGCGACGCCAGCCCGGAAGCCCGCGCCAGGCGCGGCTCGACCGAAATCAATCTCATGCATTTCGACTATCTGGGCGACCGTTTCGCGCTGATCGATATGCCCGGTGGCGCGGGTTTTGCCGCCGACGGGCTCGGCGCGCTGCAATCGGCCGATCTCGCGCTGGTGGTGATCGACCCCGATCCTGGCCGCGCCACGCTTGCCGAACCGATGCTGCGCCGGCTCGACCAGCTCGGCGTACCGCACGCGATTTTCGTCAACAAGATCGAACAGGCGCGATCCGGCGCGATCCGAGACCTTATTGGCGAACTGCAGCCCATGAGCCGCGAGCCGCTGGCCTTGCGGCAAATCCCGATCCGCAAGGGAGACGAAGTCACTGGCTATGTCGATCTCGCGCTGGAACGTGCCTATCGTTACCGGCCGGGCGCGGAATCGGAAGTGATCGAAATCCCGGCGGAACTATCCGAACGCGAACAGGTGGATCGCACCAGGCTACTCGAATCGCTCGCCGATTTCGACGATGCGCTGATGGAAGCGCTGCTGATGGACGAACAACCCGACCGCGATCTCGTCATGCGCGATCTGGCGCTCGATACGGCCGCGAACAAGATCGTGCCGGTCATTCTCGGCTCGGCGTTGAACGGCGGCGGGGTTCACCGGCTGCTCAAGCTGCTGCGGCACGAAGCGCCCGCCCCCGAGATCGCCTCCACCCGCGTGGGCGCAAATGGCGGGGCGTTGCACGTCTTCAAGATCGCAAATGGCGGGGCCATGGGCCGGCTCGCGCTAGGCCGCATGCTGGGCTCTCAGCTCAATGAAGGCGACGATCTGACCTTGGGCGACGAACACGTGCGCGCAGGTTCGATCTTCTTCATGCAGGGCGACAAGACCGCCAAGCAAAACGCGGCCGCACCGGGCGATGTCGTTGCAGTGGCCAAGGTCGATGCGGCGAAGAGCGGTTTCCTGCTGGGCCGCAAGGGATCCTCGAGCAGCGAACTGCTGGTGCAATACCCCGCCCGCAACGCCTCGCTCGCCATCACCACCCGCGACCGCAAGGACGACGTCAAGCTCTCGACCGCACTCCACCGCCTGTGCGAGGAAGATCCGGCGCTTGAATGGACTCAGGACGACGCGACTCACGAAACCCTGCTGCACGGCATCAACGACGAGCACCTGCAAGTCGTGCTGGGCAGGCTTGAACGGCGCTATGGCGTGGCTGTCGACACCCGCCCGCCGCGCATCGCCTATCGCGAATCGATCCGTAAACCCGCCTCGATGCGCGGCCGCCACAAGAAGCAATCCGGCGGGCATGGCCAGTATGGCGATTGCGTCATCGAAATCCGGCCGCTCGCGCGCGGCGAAGGTTTCCGGTTCGAGGACAAGATCACCGGCGGCGCGATCCCGCGGCAATATATCCCGGCTGTGGAAGCCGGGATCAAGGACGCCATGGAAAAGGGACCGCTGGGCTTTCCGGTGGTCGATGTGGCGGTGACGCTGGTCGACGGGTCGTTCCACACGGTCGATTCGTCCGAACTGGCCTTCCGGATAGCCGGACGCATGGCCATGTCCGATGCCATGGCCCAGGCTGCGCCCTATCTGCTCGAACCGATCTGCAAGGTGACGGTCGATACGCCCGGCGGCACCGGATCGAAAGCGGGTTCGGTTCTGTCCACCCGCCGCGGGCAGATTCTCGGCCTCTCTCCGCATCCCGATTGGGAACGCTGGGAGCGAGTCGAGGCGCTGCTGCCGGAAGCCGCCCTGCATGGTCTCGACGCCGAACTGCGCTCACTTAGCCACGGGCTGGCCACCTTCACGACCCGGTTCGATCACCTTGCCGAACTGGGCGGTAAGGAAGCCAATCAAGTGGTCAAGGCGCAGGCGGCGCTGGAAGCGGCCTGAGCCAACGGGAAGAAAAATCCGATTTTGGTTTGCCTGCACCGGCAGGATGCGCCACTCTGCGTTCAAACGATAACCGGGAGAGTTTGCCTTTGAAGAAGCCCCGCCTCTGGCCGTTGGGCCTTGCCGCCATGGCCTTAGCCGCAACTCCATTCGTCGCGCGCGCGCAATCGGCGTCACCGGGATCTTCGGTCGCCGGATGGGGCGAGTTCACCGAGAGCTTGCGAACCCTGCCTGACCGAATGCTGGCCAAATTGCCCGAAGCACAGCGCAAGGATCCACAGGTGCAGCAGGAAGTCGCCCGGCTGGCGCTGGAGGCGATCGCCACATCGACGCTCGAAGCGATAGGCGGCGACGGCGATGCCCCCGTATTTCTGCCATCGATAGGCCAGGTGCTCAATGTCGGCCAGCCCAATGCCGACACCATTTACCGGGCTGCCACGATCACCCCGGGCGGCTCCTATCGCATGCGCGGCAAGCGCGGTTCGCTGCGGCTGTCGGTGCTGGCTCAGGTCGCTCCGCCGACCAACCCCAACGATGGCCCGCGCGCCCATCTCAACCTCGCCGATCTCAAGGCCGATGCCGAGGGTCGATATGATCTGCTGCTGAGCGCGGAAAGGCCGGAAGGCTACACTGGCGACTGGTGGAAGCTCGACCCCAAGGCGACGCGGCTGATGCTTAGGATGGTCAGCGCCGACTGGGGCAAGGAGGAAGAACCGACTTTCTCGCTTGAACGTATCGACAAGCCCATGGCCCGCCCGCGCCCGCCGGCAGCAGTGCTGGAGCAGCGCCTGCGGACTCTGCCGGGAGCGATCGATTTCATCGGACCGCTGTTTGTCGATCACGTCGAACAGCTTCGGCAGGAAGGCTATGTCAACAAACTCAAGTCTTTCCAGGCGCCCTATGGCGCACTGGCGGGACAGTTCTACTACGAAGGCGCCTACGACCTGGCCGACGACGAAGCGCTGATCATCGAATCCAACGTCCCGGCGAAATGCGGATACCGCTCGCTGATCCTGACCAACGAAATCTATGAGACTACCGACTGGCACAACAACCATTCCGCGCTGAACGATACTCAGGCGCCAGTGGACAAGGACGGTCAATTGCGCTTCGTCGTGTCCGCGCGCGATCCCGGCGTGCTCAACTGGATGGATACTGCCGGCCACCCGCAAGGCGCGATCCAGGGCCGCTGGACTGGCTGCGACAGCCAGCCGATTCCCGTGGTGACAAAAGTCAAGTTCGCGGATGTAGCGAAGCTTTTGCCCAAGGACACGCCCAGAGTAACCGTGGAGCAGCGCCAGGAAATCCTGCGCGAACGGCGGCGGGCGCTGATGGAGCGGCCTTACTGGTAGGGGCGAGAGCCTTGATCGCTAGAGATCGAGGTTCTTGATCGGTCCGTCGAAGTTGCCGCCGAGCTCGTGGATTGCCTGCGTCAGCTGTTCCTGCGGGCGGCCTGCGAGATAGCCATCGATGATCTGATGATAGTTCGAAATCAGCCCTTCGGTGGTGTGTGACAGGCGCATGAAATCGAAGCCGGTGGCATGCAGCCCCTTTTGCTGGATCGGGATATTCGAATAGTCCTGCCGGGGGATCGGCGGGAAGTCCGGGCTGTCGAACGGCAGCATGGTCGGCTCCAGGGGCGGCGTATAGTCGGCATCTTCGGGATACATGGTAAGCGACCATATCTCGAACAGGCAACTCTCCGGCCCAAGCGGACGGATACGATAGGACGACATCGAGCTGAACACCGGCAGGACGAACCAGTGCGGGAACAGGAATTCTACCGCATTGACCGGGTCTGACACCGCAACCTTGTTGAGATCGGGAATCGGCTCCCCCTTGGCGCGCAGCTCATCGACAATCTTCTGCTGCACCATGCCGAACCACATGCCCGTAGCCTGCATCGGGTCATCGGGCAGATCCGCATCGAGCAGGCTGCGCATGATCTCGAGTTCCTTGGGATGAACCATGCCGCCCATGCCGATGCTCAGTTGCTCCATGCCGCGGAACTGGGCGTCGATCGTCTGGCGGGTCGTCACCCCTTCCTTCAGGTTCCTGCGCGACTTGGCCTGAGAGGTTTCACCCTCAAGCCCGCTGGCCAGCTCGTACATGTCGTTGAGCGCATCCCTGCGCGCCACGCTGAGTTGGGGGTGGGTGGTGAGGACGTGATAGCCTTCCATGAAGGCTTCCATCGCGATCTTCCAGTTGGCGGGCAGAACAGTGCCATACCACCACTCCATCCTGAGATCGCCAATGCCGTGCGCATCGAGCCGGTCCGCCACCGGTCCGAAAGTCTCGCGCACCGAAGGGGCGCCGTTGTCGTGGTTGATCCAGGCGCAATTGGCCCAGGTTTCCAGCCGGCAGGGAACGAGATTGATGTCCTCGGGATCGAGCTGGCGGTCGGAAAAGATGTGCTTGCCATAGACCAGCGTGTTCTCGCCATCGATGTTCCAGCGCCAGCCGTGGAACGGACAGATAAAGCCGGTCTGGGCGCAATTGCCCGAAGCAACCTTGCCGCATTCGTTGCCATAACCTCCGGCAATCGGCACGCCGCGATGGCGGCAGGCGTTGTGGAAGGCTTTTACCCCGCTCTCGGTACGCACGACAATGACGCCACGGCCGGCGCTGGAATATTCTACCCAGTCACCCACTTCGGGGATCTGCTCGAGCCGGCAGGCCATCTGCCAGACATGCGGCCACAGGTGCTCGAGTTCGAGCTTGTAGAATTCTTCATCGTAATAGCGCCTGACCGGAATGCGTTCCGGATCGTCGACCGGAAACGGTACCGGCCTGAGGCCGCCATCGGCTGATTTCAACACGTCCTAACCCTCATTGCTGCGATGGGAGCGTTCTAAAACTCGAACTCCTTGATCACCCCGTCGAAGTTGCCCGCGAGCAACTGGTTCGCCCGCGCCAGTTTCTCGGCCGGCACCCCTGCGAGATAGCCATCGAGCAGGCGGTGGAAATTGCTCACCAGCCCTTCGACGTCCTTCGACAAGCGCATGAATTCGAAGCCCTTGGCGTGGAGACCGATCTGGTTGAGCGGGATGTTCGAATAGTCCTGCCGCGGGATCGGCGGGAACTTCGGGCTGTCATAGGGCAGCATGGTCGGTTCCATCGGCACTTCATGATCGGTGTCTTCGGGATAGGTGGTCAGAGACCACAGCTCGAAGAAGCACGATTCCGGCCCGAGCGGGCGGATGCGATAGGCCGAGAAACTGCTGAAATAGGGCAGCAGGAAATAGTGCGGGAACAGGAATTCGACCGCATTGATTGGATCTGTCTGGCACACGGTGTTGAGATCGGGCACCGGCTCGCCGGCCGCCTGGAGCCGCTTGGTGATCTGGTCCTGGACAATGCCCAGCCACATCATCATCGCCATGTTCTTGTCCTCGGGGAATTCGACCCCGAGACTATCGACATCCGCCAGCGAACGGGCGATCTCCAGCTCCTTCTTGTGGAGCATGCCGTCCATGCCGTCCGACAGACGCTTCATCGATTCCAGCTGCATGTCGACATTTTCGCGCAGGCTCTTGCTCGGATCGACCAATTCGACCTGATCCTTGCGCGGGAACTTGTACATGCCGTCGTAGAGCATCGGCACGATGTCTTGCAGCTGCGGATGGGTGGTCATCACGTGATAGCCTTCCATGAAGGCTTCCATGGCGATCTTCCAGTTGGCCGGAAGCACCGTGCCGACCCACCATTCGGCCTTGAGCTTGTGGACGTTGTGCGCCTCCAGCCGGTCGATCAGCGGGCCGATACTGTCGCGCAGGCTGGGTGCATCGTTGTCGAAATTGATCCAGGCGCAGCCGATCGCGGTCTCGACCCGGCAGGGGATCAGGTTGATGTCGTCCGGGTTCAACTGGCGTTCGGAAAACAGGTGCTTGCCATAGACGAAGGTGTTCTCGCCATCCATATTGAAGCGCCA
>JBFWSE010000085.1:0-15962 GCA_050248535.1 Novosphingobium sp. | reverse complement strand
GACCCCTCGTTGGGGGCCGGTCAAATTCCAGGGTCGCGGCGCATTGCCCGAGAAAACGGCGCGGTCCGGTGGGAGGTGGCCCGGACCGCGCCGCACCCCGTCAGACGTAGATCGCGCGTTCGACGCACTCAGGGCAGTCGGCTTTACGCTCGTCGCTGACGGAATGGTGGTGAGCTTCAGTGTCCTTTTCCGGGCAATCCGAGCACAGGCCCTGCATTTCGTGCTGGGCAGCCGCCGAGCCGGACTTGGTGTCCTCTTTGCGGGCTTCAAGCGCTTCGCGCAGGCGCGCAAGCTTTTGCCGGACCTGCTCGGTCATGGCCTCCCTGTCGCTTGCCCGCTGGGCGGCGGCGGGCGTCACAGCAGGTGCCGCCAAGCTCTTCGGGCTCGCATTTGCCGCGAGGGCAGGGGTGGCCGTCGCCGCAAGCAACGGCAGGGCGAGAAACAAGTAACGCTTCATCTTTGGTCTCCATGGTTTTCAGAAAAAGCCGGTCCGGCGACCAAACGAGAGGTCGGCTTGCGATGAATCCCCGAGCGCCGACCGGCGCACGCTCAGGGTGACACCCCGCTTGCCGCGGGCGCGGAAGTGGAGATCTGATGGATCGATGTTGTTGCGCTCGGCCCAGTCCTGCGCGCCGCGCTCGCTGGCAAAGTCGCCGATTTCGTCATGTTCGTAGGCCATGGTCAGTCTCCAGGATGGGCAGCCGGGGGAGTGGCGGGCTGTGAGGGAGCGGAAGGGGCGGCCTCGGCGAGGAGTGCGACCGTCGTTGCCGCCAGTGCGACAGAGAGCATCGCGGCGATCACCAGGCCGCGCACCGCTGGTTCGGGCAGGACGAAAACCAGCACCGCCAGCCAGACCAGAGCCTGATGCGCACGGTCGAACACGCGGCTCGCGGCATCGGGTGAAAAGGAGAGCCACGCCCTCACAGGTCGAGCCCCAACGTCTTTTCCGGCCGCAATTGCTTGACCGGCGCCTCGGGCACTTTGCCGAGCACGGCGTCGAGCTTGGCCTTGAGTTCGAGGCTCATGCGGAGCTCGGGCACCTGTCTGGTGTCTATCGGGTTCACATGGCGCGGCTCGACCTCGACCTTGCCGGTGACTTCGAGGGCGGAGGTCTTGTTGCCGGGCGTGCGGTCGAGCTGCTGCTTCAGGCCTTCGAGGTTGTTGGTGACGACGATCATGTCGTCAGTGGCGCGGGTGTTGAGGACGTTCTGCGTGCGCTGCGTGGCAAGGTTGCGCTGGGTCGAAGAGATGACCTCGATCGCCTGCGGCTTGGTCATGCCCTGCGCCATGTGAGCGTTCAGCGCATAGCCAAGGTCGAGCCGGCGCAGCATCGGATCGCCGGGCACCAGGACAAGCTGCCGCTTGTCGGCAAGTTCGACCCGGATGCCTTCTGCCCGCGCCTCGAGCACGGTGGCGTAGGTCGACTTGGCAATGTCTCGGGACCCGTCCTTGTCACGCCAAAACACGGTCTCGCCGTCGTGGAGGCGGATCTGCTTCTCTTCATGAAGCCCGAGCCGGTCGAAGCGGTGATCAGGATTGATCCGGTCAGGATCGATGACCTTGCGCTTGCCATCGCGCTCGAGCACGACCTTGCCGTCCTTGCGCACCTCGCTCACCCGGTATTCGCCGGCCTTGAGGCCGATCTCGCGCACCTCCATCCGCGCCTCTAGTACCTGGCCGGCCCGGTAGGTCGAGGCGAAGCGCAGCTCCTCGCGCGTGGCGTTGACGCTCTGCAGGGTGGCGAGCGGCACGCCCGCGCCGCTCAATGTCCCTTCCTTGAGCAGGCCCGCCTGGACCCGCGCATTGATCTCGGCCCGGTCGTCGCGCCCCGCAGTGAAGATCGCGGTCGCCTCTCGCTGGTCGGGCGACAGCGAGAGCCACAGCTCCGCGGCGCGCGCGACGTGTTCTGGACCCGCCTCGATCACGCGGCCGTGCGCGGCAAGCAGGTCGAGCGCCAGACCAGCATGGCCTTCGTTCGAGAGACCCGCGACCGCAAGGAGGAGCGGCGAGTTCTTCTGACGGATGTTCTCGTCCATCCGCACGGTCGCCTGGCCAGAGGCCTGCGAGACCGCGAACATCTTGCCTTGCTCGATCGCCGACAATTGCTGGCGGTCGCCCATGAACGGGGCCTTGGCGAGGTCGAGCTGCTCGGCGAGCGTCACCAGGCGCAGCATGTCGCGCGAGGAGACCATCGAGCTTTCATCGGTAATGATGACCGTGTTGGCGAGCGCGGCCTTGGCCGCCTCGTAGCGCTCGCCGCTGCCTGCAGCCGCCGCCGAACCATAGGTATTGAGGAACCGGGCGATGGTGTAGGCTTCGATCCCGGCCTCGCGCATCTGGTCGGCCGACATGCCCTGGCCGCCGCCACCCCGCAGATCCGCGACCATCTTGTTCTGGAAGGCGAGCCCGACGAGCTTCACACCTTCTGCGTCCAGGACCTTGTCGAGCGCGCCAAGCAAGGTGGATTTGCCTGCGCCAGCGACGCCCTGGACGTTAAGGAAGCGATCTCCCCCTGAGAGTATCGCCACGCCCGCCGCGAGTTGGCCTTCGTTGAGCTGCCAGGTGTCTACCCCGGCGCGCTCGCGCCCAAGTTCACGCGCGGCCTCCTGCAGCCGGTCCATCGCCGCCTCGGGCGGCATGAAGGCACGGCCCTGGCCATGCCCACGGTCGATAGTGTCGAGGATGCGTCGTTCCATCGCCAGCGCCGCCGGCGTGGTGACCAGATCGGAGTGTCCGTCGAGCCGGTCCGACTTGCCGGGGATCAGGTGGCCGTCGCGAATGAGTTCGCCAATCCGAGCCACGACCGCGCCGCCCTCGAGACCCTTGATCTGGAAACCCAGCGCGCTCGCCAGGATCGCCTGCGGCGAGAATGCCGCTTCGCGCTCGGAGAGGTGACGGATTGCCGAAGCGGTGGCGTGCTGCGCCTTGATGGTGTCGGCCGACAGGAACAGTGCTGCGGCCCCGCTCACAGCAAGCGGACTTGGGGTGCGCAGCGCGGCATTGATCCGGGTCGAGACCTCTTCGATCGCGGCCGTGGCCGTCTCGCGGAAGCTCGGCTTGGCTTCGATTTCTGCGCGGGCCCTGGCTTCGGCAACCAGCGTCTTGCCGTCGAAACCGAGCTCGGCCGAACGGTCTTGCCAGGATTGTATAAGGCCTGCGCGGTCCTCAACCGCAAGCTTGGGATCGCGCGTGTTGACGGTGACCCGGTCCTGTCCTTTGGGCGATGATATGCCCAATTCCTCCACCTTGGTCAGAATGTCTTCTCGCCGCTGGCTGAACTCCTTGATGACCTCGGCGGGAACGCCCTTGATCTCGAACGAACCGTGCTTGCCGGAAGCTTCGGTCTCGTAGCCGAGCTTCTGCAACTGGGCGCGAAAGGCGGCGTGATAGAATTGGCCGATCGTGGTGTTGTTCTTCCAGATCTCTCCGTTCCACAGCGCCTTCCAGGTCCCCTTGGGATCGCGGGTCAGGTTGGCGACGACGGCGTGGATATGCCCTTGCGGATCGAGCGCGCGGCTCGTGTCGTGGGCGAACAGGGCATAGACGAGGTTGCCCGTCTTCTGAGGTTCGCCGCTGCGGCTGCGCTCATAGTTGCGGCTCTCGGCGAACTGCTTTTCGACCAGCTGCGACATTGTCGATTTGACCGCCGCCAGATGCGCATCGAGGATCCGCCGGTCGCCGCTGACCAGCGCCAGGATCGAGGCTGACTTGGGCATTGAAAAGGTGAGATCGAGACCCAGGCGCCGGCCTTCGACTTGCCCAACCATCTCGCCATCGGGGAGCCGCCCATTGAGGATGCCCTCGAACGCATCCCGCTCGACCTGACCCTCCAGCCCGAGTGCGCGCGCTCCCTCGCCGCCCCAGACCCCTGCTTCCGCGTGTTCATCGGCCGAGTAGTAGTTGTCATTGGCGAAATATTCGGCTGCGCCGCTCGACGACCGGACGGATGCGATCGAGTGCATGGCCTAGAGCTCCGGTCCATCGTCATGGGAATGCGAGCGGTCCTCAATGCCCTTGGCGGCCTTCTCGCCCCGCGCAGCTTCCTTGTCGGGGAGGGCAGGATCATTGAGTTCGCGAGACACCGCGGCGCGCTGCATCGAACCTTTCGCAGGGCCATTCTTCTCTGCCCGCTGGGTCGGATCCTGCTCGCGGTCATTGGTGCGTTCGCCCTGCGGGGCCTGCTCCAAGCGGAAGGCCATCTGCTTGCTGACACTGGGATCGGGAGCTGGTCCTTCGGGAATGCTTTCCGGCACATTGGCGTCGGGCTCGAGCGCCGCTGACAACGGCATTGCCGGATCACGCCCAAGGTCATCGCCGCGAGGCTCCAGTTCCGGTTCTCCGCTGCGGTCCCGGCCGCCTGTCTCGGCTTCCTCGCCGTCATCCTTGGGCATGGCGATGAACTCGAGCGGCTCGACGTTCTCACGCAGGACATAGCCTTCTGCGACCTTGGGCCAGTCCTTGTAGGTGAGCTTGATCCGGGCCGCGTCGAAGCCTTCGGGGAAGACCAGGAACCCGCGCAGCGAGGGCAGGCGCATGATGTCGTCGGGGATCACCAGTGGCTGCACTTCGGAGCGCGGGGTGATCGTCGCGGCGTCGCGGATGTTGGAATATCCGTAGCTGTAGGCCTCATCCATCATCCGCACTTCGCGGTGACCGATGTAGTCCGAACAGTGCTCTGCGGTATCGCGGTCAGCGGCCGCGAGGATCAGCTTGGTGCGCGCTAGCGAAGCGAGATTCTGCGCGCCTTCCTTGCCGTAGGTCTCGGCAAGCTTGGCGAAGGAATGGATGCCGAGCACGAAGGCTCCGCCGAAGCCGCGCGCAGTCTGCAAGCCGTCTTCGATTGCGGGCAAGCGGTGCAGCGCATGGACTTCGTCGAAGAAGAACCAGGTGCGCAAGGAGCGGGTGCGCGGCAGCCGCATCAGCGTGTGCACCGCAAGGTTCATCCACAGCGACAAGAGCGCCCGGTTGAGCACCAGTTCGTTGTGCGAGGAGGTGATGAACAGGATCGAGCCCGGCTTGTCCTGATGCCGGATCCAGTCACAAATCGAGAACGGTTCCTTGCCCTCGGGAAGGAACAGCAGCGCCTGAGCATTGGTGTTGAGCACCGCACGCACAGACTCGGCCATGCGCGCCGCGACCGGTGCTGTCAGCGGTTCGGCGATCGTGTGCTTGAGGAGTTCGTGGACCTCCTCGAGGTCGGCCATCATCAGCTGGCTGGCGAGCGCCTGGTTGGTTGCCTGCCCCTTCTTGATGAGCTTCACACAGGTCTGGACGAACAGCGTGCGCGCACCCAGCATCCAGAAAGGGTCCTGTCCGCCGCCGTCCGTGGGCAGAATGGCCGACGCGATCGCGGTGAAGTCGGCGTGGTTTTTGCCCTCGTCGAACAGCGACCAGCTCGGGCAGCGCTCGTCCATTGGATTGAGGATCGTGTCGGTTTCAGGGTTGTAGAACGCCTCGACGTAGGCACCGGTGAGATCGAACACGACGGCGCGGTCCTGGCGCACGCGCATCTGCGCGATCATGTCTCGCATCTGCGTGGTCTTGCCGGTCCCGGTCGACCCGATCATGATCGTGTGAGCCTGTTCGCTCCGCCACGGGAACGCGACGCCGGCGATGTTGTAGACGTGGTGGACGCCGGCTGCCTTGCGCTCGGCGAAGCTCATTTTCATGACGTCGCCCATGGTCTTGCCGGGCATCCGTTCGGCGATCTCCTGGGCAAGCGCCGCGCTGTTGTGCTGGTTGATCACGGCAGCGAGTTCGGCGGCATCGACCAGCATCGCACCGCGCTGGTGACGCTCCTCCAGGATTGCCTTGCCGCGCCGGCGCGAGAGGTCGATGAACCAGACCGAGAGCGGCACCGCGATGAACAGTGAAATGAACATCGACCCCCAGATCGCCCGCATCAGCTTGTTCCAGGCGATCACCACATCGGGGTGGCTGGCGATCATCGACACGGGGGCGGGAATCACTCGCCCAGAGGGCAGGGTGAGATTGAGGATCTTGCGCGGATTGAACTCCATGAAGCTCCATCCGGCGGCATAGATCCGCATCAGGATCATCTGCACTTCGTGCTCGTGGAGGAGCAGCGCAAGGACGATCGAGAGCGCCACGAGGAAGGTGAAAAACCACACCAGCAGCGGCATCTTCGCCGAGGAGAACCACATCAGGAATTCGTGCGTGATGAGCTGCGAGCCGCGGGTGAAATTCCCCGCATTACGCGGCATGTTTCCGCGCGCCGAATGATGCTTGAGCTGGCCGGGGCGGGCCTGGTCGGACCAGGTGTCAGGACGCCGCATAGAGCGCCTCCACGCGGCGGTCTGCTTCCGCCATCAGGGCCTCGTGCGCATCGGGAAACTGGCGCTGGATCAGGAGATCGATTCCGAGGAACAGATACTCGGACGAGAACTGCCGTCGCTTCTCGGTTTCGGTGCTGCCGGCGAAGGCTTCGAGGTAGAGCGTCAATGCATCTCGCAGGATGATCGACGGCGTCAGGCCGCGCGCAGCCTGAACCTTCTCGACACCATTTGCGAGGTCGCGCGGTATCCGAACCGTGAGCCGGACTTCATCTGCCATTACCAGACCCTCATCAGGGCCTGGTGGGAATTGCGCAGTGCCGTTTTAGGCGATGAGTGGTGCCTTGGCAATGCCGGGGGCTTCGCCATGCCATGTCTGACAGGGTCCGACACTGGAATGACGGTATTCTGCGGGGCTCGGAGGTTGTCAGACCCAGTCAGACACCTGCGGCCCGGCGACACCCACGCATTTCCGCCATTTTACCCTACGGTCTGCCGTGTAGGGTGTGCACCTCTTCCCCTTGATCCCGTAGCTTTGATGGCTCGCGGGTTTTGGTGGTTTTGCCCGAATCCCTGGGAGCATTTCGCGGCTTCGCGTCGGCAGCCCATGCTGCCGGATTGCCCGACTTTCGGAAGCTCTGTCGCGGTGATTGGGGGAGGGGGCTTGCCAAGCTCGCCAGGATGACGATCCTCGCGCGCGGGAGGTTTCAGCACCAACCCAAGAGGTACAATCATGGCCAGGAAAGGAAGTCTCGAAGCCGAAAGACAGGCAATCGCCAAGGAACGTCAAGCGCTGGAAACACGCGAGGCGAAACTGCGCGACAGTGAGCGGGCGGCAAGCGTTGAGCTGATGCAAAAATCGGTTCTCGGCAAGGCGCCGTTCGAGAGGGTCGAAAGCTTCTTCGCCGCTCTCGGAACGCTCGGTCTGGACGAAGCCGAGAAACGCCTGCGGGCAAGCTGAAACCGGCCTTGCAAAAGGCCAGCGCCGCCGGGGGCTCGATGCCTCCGGCGGTGCTTTATTACCCGCACAAAAAAGGGGCCGGAGAGCCCCTCGTCGGAGCCCTCCGGCGCTGCGGTCGATCGTCATTTCAGAACGGGCAATCCGCGTCCCATTCGGGATCCATCACCACGCTCATGAAGCTTGCGGCCCGGGCGATGTTCGCCTCGTCGAAGTCGTCTGCCATCATGCCGGGGACGGAATGGACGATCCGGTCGATCAGGTCCTGGGGCAGGGCGTTGTAGTCGCCTTCGTCGATGGCGAGGAAGCAGCCGAACTCGTCCTCGATGACGTGCTGGTCAAAGAAGCTGTGCTGGGCCCGGATAGTCGCGGCGCGCACTGCGGCGTCATAGCTGATGGGGTCGAAAGCCGGAATTTCGAGGGTCTTGGTAAGAGCGTTCATGTGAGCCTCCTGACAAAGGAATTGAAGAGGTCTCCTCCGGGATGGCCGAGCTTGGTCCGGGTCAGGAACGGGCCGCCCGCGGCCCGCCGCGCAGCGGGGGTGGGGGAGCCGATTTTTTCGTCTTCTTCAGGCGTAAAAATTGGGGGAACCGCCCTTCTTGACGCGGGCCAATGGCGGCCATCATACTTGGCAAGTCTGCGAGAGTTTTAACTCTGTTGGTCAGCGCCCGGGTCGCCCCAAACACGGGTGCTGCCTGCCCGGCCGATGCGAAGGCTTCGCGCCCCTGCCAGCAGGCCCGAAGGCCGTTACTGGCGGGGGCAAGAAGCGAGCGAGCCGGGCCATGATGGCGTGCGTCCCGATCGACAAAAAAGAAGGGCATCCGGCGGTGAGGCCGGACACCCTTCTGATTGATGGAATCGGATCAGCCCCGCTCAGAACGGCGGGAGATCGTCGCCGCCCACCGCGCGCTTCATCGCCGGGCGATCAGCCTGTGCCTGGGTCTTGGTCCGCGCCGCCGGAGCCTCGTTCTGGGCCGCTGCATCGCGCACGATATGCAAGGGGATGCGGGCTTCGCGCAGCCGGTCGGCGAGGTTCGCCTGGATGCCGCCGCCGCTGCACACCACGGCTTCGACCGGCTTGAACGCGAGCATGCGCGCGTTGCGCTGATAGGGCGCCGACGGTCCCCGCGAGGTATCGGGCTTGCACAGGATCACCGGCACGTTGTGGCGTGACGCCCAGGCCGCCGCGATCACGTCCGCGCCCTTGTTCTGGGCAGTCGTTGCCAGCGCCATCGAGGGCACCCGGGTGTGGATCGCATCGAGGTAGTCTTCCACCAGCGCGATGTCGGTGAACTGCTGCCCGCCCGAGAATACCACCACCGGACCCGAGGGCGCGAACTGCTCGCGCCGCTGCGCCTTCTGTGCCGCGAGATAGTCCCGCGCCTCGATCATCGAGGCGTTGGTTTTCGACGACACCCGCGAGCCGCGCACCGGCGAGAAGGGGCGGCCGGTTTCGACGAGGTAGATCCTGGCGGCGTGGTCGCGCATGCACTCCATCGCGTCGCGGCATTCGGCAAGGCTGCGGGCCTGCATGGTGATGTCCTCAAGGTCGGTCGCATAGACCTCGCTCGGATCGTATTCGCGTAGCTTCTCCTGCAGCCGGTTGGCCATGGCATCCTCGCGGTCATCGAGGCGCTTCGCCACAACATGGAAGCTGTTGGCGATCCCCCAGGCGACCTCGCTGGCGAAATCCTCCATCCGGGTGTCGCGGAACAGGTCGAAGACCGTTGCCAGCATCATCTCGATCGCTGCCTGCGCGGTCTCGGGATCGGGCATTTCCACTGCGCTCGGTTCGTGCTCGATCGAGAGCTTGGCAAACTCGGTCTGCTCCATGAATGCCCGGGCATAGTCGGGCGTCGCGATTTCACGCGCATAGTGTTCGGCAAGGTCGGCAAAGTTCGAGAAACGGTCCGTCATGATAACCTCCAAAGGAAATTTTCTCTCATCACGCTGATGAAAGATGCCCATCGGAAGGACGCCGGAGTCAGGCAGTCAGGGACGGCGGCGCGAACGCGCTGCCGCCGCGAAGAGCGGGCGCGGGGGGAGCCGATTTTTGCTCGCAAGACGCCAGTCGCCGCAGGCCAAAATCGGGGGGCACCCGCGATCCTTGACGGCCGCCAATCTCCCAGGCGTCATGCTATGGCGATGCTGATTTCGCTCAGCCACCGAGATGAGAGAGAGATTACGGTTTTGCCCCCGAACCCCTCTGGGCGTTCGGGGTTAACGGCAAAACTCTGTCCAGCCTTCTTCGCCTTGTCAGTTGCGCCGCAACTGCCTAGCTTGCCCTCGCGCAATCTTCATCAGGCCCTTTTTGAAGGGGTCTGAAAATGAAAAACGAACTGATCTCCCGCGTTGCGAGCAGCGATGGCGGGAAGGCCAGGCCAACTGCCGGGACGGCAGCATGTGATGCTGTTTGCGATAGGCATGTGATAGCAGATGAAGAGGTCCCACTCGGCACGAGGTTACGCGATTTGCGCAAGCAAATGGGGCTGAGCCAAGCCAAGTTTGCTGAGGCCCTTGGCTGTACGAGGCGCACACTGCTGACTTATGAGACGCTACGACGAGAACCCCCGTTCAGGGTGATACGTGAAGCGGCCCGTCAGGGTGATCTGAGTATCGATGAGCTTACCTTGGGCGCTGAAGAGGCCAGTCGATATCGCCTGCGCGCTTGGCAGCAGGCCGAGGCTCTCAAACAGCGCCTGATCGAACTGGCCAGCCTCAAAGGCTTTCCGCTCGATATGGATAGCGATCGCTGGAACAGGGTGCTGCAAATCTTGCTCGCAAACGGTGCGAACGTAGGGGGCAACGAAAGGCTGCTCGAGATCTTCCTGATCCTTCAGACCTCCGACAGATCATCCGCTCCGGACATCGGCGAATGGCGGCAAGGCGCTCAGTAATTTCGATACTTCCACCAACAAGAAGCGGACCCCTTGCCGGAGCCAGTCAGTCGGCCCGTGGCCCGGTGCATCGCACGGGCTCGGGACGGCGACTGAGGCGGAGTGCAAGAGTGCCGGCGGCCCAATGCGAGGAACTTCGCACCCGCAGGAGCGCAGCCCGCAAGGGCGCGCGGGACCGAGTGCGACAATCTTGGCGGGGCCGCTCCTTCTCGTCGGACCGGCGTTGACTGGCGACCCGCTGGTCATCGGCATCACCGTTGCCGGAATGGCCAATGTTGATGATCGGCGGGCAGGCGGTGGCGATGATCATGATCGTCATCAATGAGCCTTTCCGGAGGATATGGTTTGTTAGAAATATGTGTGCTAGTTTCTAACGAAAGGAGCACTCGAATCATGTCCGCCATAGCCGACAAAATCATGAAGCGCGTTCGCGCGAAAGGGCGGGGGTGGGTCTTCACGCCCAAGCACTTCATCGACTTCGGCACGCGTGGCTCGGTCGACATGGCACTGTCGCGCCTCGCGCAAGCGGGCGAGATCCGCAGGATCGGACGCGGTCTCTATGACTATCCGCGACTGCATGACAAGCTGGGCGCACTGACACCGGACGCTGATATGATCGCGCAGGCCGTATCGGCGCAAAGCGGCGATAGACTTGCGCCCTCAGCCGCCGCGGCGGCGAACAGGCTCGGCCTTTCGACCCAAGTGCCGGCGAGAACGAGCTATGCGACGACGGGCCGAACCCGCGTGAGCAAGGCCGCAGGCCGCAATGTTACGTTCAAGCACAGCCGCGCGCCGGTCTTGGGTCACGCCTCGGAGGCTGTCAACGGTGTGGTCCAGTTCCTGGCCGGGCTCGGGCGCGACAAGGTCGATGCCGATGCGATTTCGCAGCTCGCCGCCCGGCTCGACGACAAGGACGTTCAGGCACTGCTCAAAGGCCGGGCGCAGATGCCGGGGTGGATGGGCGATGTCGTGCTGAAGATCGGGGCGGCGCGCCATGGATGAGTTCGCCCGGCGGCCTGCCGATGAGCGACGGGCCTTCTTTGACGAAGCAGCCGCGCGCCGCGACCTCACGCCGCTCATCGTCGAGAAGGACTTCTGGGTTTGCTGGACCCTGCGCCGGCTGATGCGAGTGCCCGAACTGGCCGGGGTTCTAACCTTCAAGGGCGGGACCTCGCTCTCCAAGGCATTCGGGATCATCAAGCGGTTCTCCGAGGACATCGATCTCACCATCAATCGGGCTGCACCGCTGCTTGGCGAGGTGGCTTCGCCGATGGCGAGCGAGATCAGCGGCAAGGAACGCGAACGCCGCGGCAAAGCGCTCAGCGCCGCCGCGCAGGAATGGGTTGCGACGATCCTGTTGCCGACGCTGGCGCAAGCTATCGAAGAGGTCTTGGGTACCCGCGAGGGCTGGAGCATCGAGGCCGATCCCGATGACAGGGATCTGCAGACCGTCCTGTTCAACTACCCGGCATCGTCGGGATATGGCCTCGACTATGGCACCAATTATGGCGGCCATACCGGCTATGTGCAGCCGCGGATCAAGCTCGAATTCGGGGCGAGGGGCGACCCCGAGCCCGTCGAGCAGCGGGACATTCTACCCTATGTCGCCGAGGACTTTCCGGGCGAGGTGCCCGACGCGGTAACGGCGGTGCCGACGCTGGCGCTCGAGAGGACCTACTGGGAGAAGGTGACGATCCTGCATGCGCTGCACCACAGCGGCAAACTGCGGCCAGGTCTTTCGCGGCACTACTATGATGTGTTCATGCTCGACGCTGCCGGGGTCACCGAGCGAGCATTGGCCCAGCGCGAATTGCTGGAGCAAGTCGTCAGGAACAAGAGCCTGCTCTTCGCCGATGCCAAGGCATCCTATGGGACGGCGCAACTCGGCACATTGCGGCTCGCGGTCACGGACGCGATGCGCGACGAGCTAGCGGCAGACTATGCCGCCATGGCCGAAATGTTCATGGAAGTGCCGCCGAAATTCGAGGAACTCGTGTCCCGCCTCGCGGATCTTGAGGCGCGGATCAATGCGGCCGGCTAGCCCCCTAGGGCTGTCGGCCAGGCGCAAAGCAGATTGAGGAGACGCCTCGAATGGAATTCGATGACCAGATGCGGCGCTTCTTCGGAACCGATGATCTCGGAGCGGTCTCGCCTGCGGCTCTAGCCAGCGGCGTCGAGCGAATGCAGGTCGAGTTCGGTCTGGAGGCCGACAAGGGCCGCAAGTTTGCGATGTGGTCGCTGCTCTACATGTTGGGTTCGGCACCCGACCTCGGTGTCGCGTTCAAGGACGAGCGCGACCGCGATGCGGCGCGAACGTTCATGGACCTGCTCGACCAAGCAAACGACAGTGCAAATGGATGAGCGGTGACATCTCTACTTGGCGAAAAAATCCAAGATTGATAATAATGATTATGTTAAATCAACAAGTTACGCCGCAAACAAATCACCTTGATGCGCAGCGGATGATGCCGCTGCGCCGTACATTGGCGCAGGTCTGCGCAGCAGTTTGAGGACCGCCGGGTTCACCACGTATACCGCATGGCGCCCGCCACCGCGATTGCGGTGGTTGGTGGCGTAGCCGGCGTAGTGCCGTGTGACCAGGCCAGCACGCGCAAGATCCGAGATCGCGCGGCTGACATTGGCGCGGCCCACGGCCAGGACCTGCTCCTCGACCGCCTGGTCGATGCGCGCCGCATCACGGGACTCATCGCCGGTCAGCTCATCCTTGAGCGAGGCCGAAACGCGGGCGCGTAGCGCCGCGCGGCGGCCGTTCTGTTCGCTCATGGGCAGAAGCTGGGTGCACAGCCAGTCGCGCAGGAGTGCGGGCTTTCCATCCCGGCAAACAAAGGGACCGGCCTGCCCTCGCCCGTCGGCGGCTTCGGATACGAGTTGAAGAACCAGGAAGGCGTAGCGTGGCCGGCTCGAAACCTCGGTCAGCACCGCGTAGATGCCGCCAATGCCAGTGATCGGTGTCTGTTGCTCCATGGATCAGTATTGAGCACAAAAGGTGAATCCTGTGAATCCCCTTTCGTTCGAGCCATGTCGTTTGTCGCCCGTGACACTTCGCCCGGCACCACCCGTGGGGTAGCGGAACCTGCGCCCTCAGCCCAATCGCATGGTAAATCAGTCAGAGCGGTCCGGTCTATCCTCTGCACCTGCCAAAGCTGATGTCGATGATGACACTCTGCCCCGAGGGCAAAGTGTCACAGACGGCAGGACAAGCGCCGGTCGATCGACCCAGCGGATCAGGCTTAGCTGAAGGCGACCCCAAGCTTCTTGCGCGCTTTGGGCTCGGCAGCGGCCTTGGCCTGCGCCTTCGGACTTTGTCCGGGCTTGCGGCCAAGCCCGATCCGGACCGCGAGTTCCTTGCGCTTGGCCGCATAGTCGGGCGCAACCATGGGATAGTCCGCAGGCAAGTTCCAACGCACGCGGTATTCGGCCGGCGTCATGCCATGATCGGTGCTGAGGTGGCGCTTGAGCATCTTGAACTTCGCGCCGCAATCCAGGCAGGTCACCGCATCGGGTTTGACTGACGCACGCACCGACACTGCGGGTGCGCGGACTTCCTGTGTCGGCTCAGGGACCTGACCAAGCGAGGCCAGTGAAGCGTAGACCGACTGGATCAGGCCAGGAAGGTCAGCAGACGAGACTGAATTGTTGCTGACATGGGCCGAAACAATATCGGCCACGTGATCCAGGAGCATATCGTCGGCCATAGCGTACGGTCTTTCTCGAATTGGCAATGGCAGACCCTATGGGCCGCGGCAGCCAAATGCCAGTGCCGTTGGCTTGCGCTCCAGATCGACATGCGCAATAAAATGGGGCCAGCTTGCGCCGACCCCTTGGAACGTTTTTGGGAGAGGATGCCTGAAAGGCACCCCTGATATGGGGCGATGCCTTAAATGCTGCAAGTGCGAAATAAGGTCCGGGAGTTGAATCTTATGCAACGCGGCATGCACCTTCAACCCGGCGGCCGGTAGGCGGGGTCGGATCGGCAAACCGGCGCGGATTGGCAAGTTTGGTCCGGGCAACCCGAAACGTATACCCGTCCCATTCGCGCCAGGGATGGTAGCGGCCTGCCTCATCGAGGCGGCCATAGCAGACCCGCGCAAGGACGGTCGGACAGGCAGGGTCGTCTTCAAGCAGCGCCACCGTGAAGGTGCCGCCCATGCCGCTCGGCGTATCCCACACCGGCGTTTCGGCAGTGATCGTAATCAGGCTATTCCTGTCTTTGCGAGGAATCGGGGGTGCAACGATCCGGCAGGGATTGGCCTCACCCCCCGTTGGGAGGCGACACTGCCGCCTCCCGGGCTCCGGTCAGAGGAAGAGGACTTCCTCGGCGACGATCTCGACCGCGTAGCGTTCGACGCCCTCGCGGTCCGTCCACTTCGAGTAGTGGAGGCGGCCCTGGACTTCGACCATATCGCCCTTTTTCTTGTGCTTGGCGACCGAAGTGCCGAGGCCGTTGAAGGCGGTAACGCGGTGGAATTCAGCGAGGGTCTCAGTGTAGCCGGCCTCGTTCTTGACCGTCTTGCCATCGACCAGCTTGGGGCGGTCGGTGACAAGGGTGAAAGAGGTGATTGCAGTCTCGCCGACGTGGCGGGTTTCGGGTTGGCTAGCGATGCGGCCGATCAGGATGACGAGGTTCTTCATGAGGTTTCTCCGTGGCTTGAATTCGGCGGAACCGCCCGCCGATGAACACCACAGGCAGGGCCAAAGGCGCGGGCCCGCACCGAACGCTTGCGTGAGGGAAACCCAAAAGCGAGGAGTGGTGCGGCAAGCCCGCAGGGCTTCACGGTCCGCTGCTTTTGGGTTGCGGCCAGGGACTGGCGCTGCAGGGTTTATCGGCAAACGAAGGGCGGTTTTGTCAGTTCAAGCCGCAGGTTTCCCAGTCAACCGGGCCTGTCAGCCTTGGCTGCATCCCGTCAGGGCATCCCGGCACCACGCCGGTCGCCATGCGCATCCTCCCCTCGCAGCGGACTCCCGCCTGCGCATATCCGGGCAAGTCAGAACGAGATCGCGCGAGAAACCCCGATTTCTCTCCGCCCTACCACCACGGCCTCGGGCGTCCACGCCTGCACGAAGAGAGGGTCTGGTCAGGGAATATCAGGGTGCCACCGCCTGCGAATGGGCGCGTCAGCGCCAGGGCTTCGCGAGGCCCTGCGCGATCAGGTAGTCGCCGGCATCCACGCCGTTCACCGAGATCGTGGCAAGCGTCCGCCCATAGGGGTCGGTGCCATGCCGCGTGATCAAGACCCGCCCGCGCGAGACGAACCGCACAAGTGCGACGCGCGATGCTTCCCCGGCAGCAAAGTCGCACCAGGCGTAGGACCGGCGACGGTCCTGACACTTGGGACTGTCCGGCAGTTCAGGTGCATCGATATTGGCGATGCGGACCCGCTCGCGGCCGCAGCGGATGGTGTCGCCGTCATGGACGGTCACGGAAACGCACAAGGCTGCAGCGGCAAGAACGACAGGCATCGACAATCCCTAGCGCGACCGCACTGTCGAACCAAGCCCTCCCCTCTTCCCGACTGGCCCCGATCGTCACCCGAAGGGCCGGCATTCTTGCCGGCGAGGTTGGGCGAGCGGCGGTGCGTGAGCACCGACCGCGCGCCCTAGCGAGTAGAGCGGGTCGCCCCAAGCCCCGCGCGGGGCGCGGGCGTAGGGGTGCCCCCGCCCTCTCCCCTGCCCTTTGCCTCCCAACCCCCCAACCACCTTTAGCCCAATACCGATGTGCCATTGTCGCCCGCATGGCGGGCCCACCGCGTCAGTGGATTGCGGCAATGCTCGACCAGCGGCTCTAGAAAGGCT
>JBFWSE010000084.1:0-16283 GCA_050248535.1 Novosphingobium sp. | reverse complement strand
CGCCGCCGAACTTCGCGGCGATCCGTAGAGTGAAGGAAGCGGCGGGAATGGGCGCGCGCGATGCCAAGGATCCTGCGGCGGTGAAGCTGCCCGAGTTGGCGCGGATCGTTGCGGCGCTTGCCAAGGTGCCGGTGACAAGGGCCGACCGCATCGCGCGCTGCGCGCGTTACGATAACGACGTGCCGCGTTTCGAACGGACACCGGGCCAGCCGCGTATCCTGCTGTTCGAAAAGATCAACGGCTTCAAGGACACACCCTCGGTCAACGCCGCGCACGATGCTTTTGTCGCGCTCGCCGATCGCAAGGGCTGGGATATTGTGACGACCGAAATGGGCGGGGCGTTCAATCCCAGGACCCTGCGCCAGTTCGACGTCGTCGTCTGGAACAATATCAGCGGCGATGTCCTCACCCTGTCGCAGCGCCGCGCTTTCGAGAACTACATTCGCGGGGGCGGCGCCTTCGTCGGCGTGCATGGCAGCGCTGGCGACTTCATCTATTTCTGGGACTGGTACGTCGATACCCTGATCGGCGCGCGCTTTATCGGCCACCCGATGAATCCGCAGTTTCAGGACGCGCGCGTCGTCGTCGAAGCGAGCGACCATACCATCGGCAAGGTGCTTCCGCCCGCATGGACCATGAAGGACGAATGGTATTCGTTCCGCACCAATCCGCGCGCTACCGGCGCGACCGTGATCGCGACGCTGGACGAGAACAGCTACAAGCCCGATGGAATGGCGGGCCAGAACCTGCGCATGGGCGCCGATCATCCGATTGCCTGGACGCGCTGCGTCGGCAGGGGCCGCTCGTTCTATTCGGCGATAGGGCACCGGCCCGAGACCTATAGCGAGCCGCACTATGCGGCGATGCTGGATGCAGCGCTGGACTGGGCGGTCAAGGAGAAGCGGGCCTGCCGCTAATATTTGATCGGCTCGATCTCCCCGGCTTCAAGCGCAATCGCCTTGGCCTTGGCCAAGGCCGCCATCTCCGCATCGCCCAGACCCAACCCGCGCAGCACTTCGCGGGTATGGGTCGCCGGGCCTTCGTAGGGTAAGGATTCCTCGCAAGGCGTGTCGGAGAATCTCACCACTGGCGCGTGCCGCCAATAGCCGCCATCCGGCGCCTGGCCGGCGAATTCAGGACTCTGCGTCCTGACCATGAAGCCCATCTCCGCGGTCTGCGGATCGGAATGGAGGAAACGGACATGCGAAGCCGCATCGGCGCGCACGCAGGCAATACCCTGCGGTAGCAACAGCGCTTCCCATTCGTCGGCGCTGCGCGTGCGGAAGACCGGCTCGATTTCGGCTTCCAGCCCCCTGGTGTTGGCGATGCGCGCGCTCCAACTGGCATACCGTTCGTCGCCCGCCAGATCGCCCCGACCGATTGCGGTCGCGAATGCGGCGAATTCCCCATCGAACTGCGCGTCGAGGAAAACCCAGCCCTGCGCCGTTTCGTATAGCCGGTATGTCGCCTCAAGCCCCAGCTGATCCTTGTCGGGCACCCGGCGCGGCGGTTTGCCATCATAGGCGAAGGCATCGTCCGAATTGCAGTAGACGTTGGAATTCATCATCGAGGTTTCGATGTACTGCCCCTTGCCGGTGAGCAGCCGCGCGGCGAGGCCCAGCATCATGCCGGTGGCGACGCCGCTGCCGGCGATCGGATCGGGCGACTGGTCGCCCTTGGGCTTGTTACCCTCGCCCGACTGGAACACCGAATTGCCCGAAAAGGCTCCCATGGTCGGATTGAAGGCGGCGCGGAAGCGATCGGGACCGATCGAGCCGTAGGAGCCTGCATAGACATAGACCAGGTCGGGCTTGATCGCCTTGAGGGTTTCGTAGTCGATCCTGAGCCGCTCGGGCACGCCGGGCCGGTAATTGTGCATGACGATGTCGGCGCCTCTCACCAGGTCGTAGAACAGCTTCAGGCCCTCCTCGTTCTTGAGGTTGAGGCCAATGTTCTTCTTGCCCTGGAAGGCGCGGATCATGTTTTCGTTGGTCGGCATGCGGCGATAGGGATCGCCGTGCAGCGGCTCGACCTTGATCACCGTCGCGCCCAGATCGGCGAGCAGCGCCCCGCCGAAGGGCGCGGCCAACCAGCCCGCGCATTCGAGCACCACAATGCCTTCGAGCGGCCGCTGAGGATTTCCGCCAGCGGGCACGATCCGTGGCGCAGGACGCGGCGCTTCGGCCAGCACTTCGGCGGTATGTTCGCCGGGCAGAGGCGCGGGCCGGTCGATCCGCGCCGGGGTCTCGCCCATCTTAGCGAAAGGCCCAAGCTGCTCCATCCTGCCGGCGCGCGGGTCATTCACTTCGACGACGTGCCCGTTCAGCCGGAATTGTTCGTGCTGGAGCGCTTCCTGCGTAGTCTGCATGATTTCGCCGGCGCAGTCCGGGTTCTGGCGGTATATCTCGCGCCATTCCAGCGCGGTCTTTTCCTTGAAGCGCTCGAAAATCTTCAGGTTGAGCGCAATCCGGTCCGCATGGCCGGGAATGTAGGGCGCGCGCTTCAGGGCCTCGTCCTCACGAATCCAGCTGAAGCCGATGGTATCGATCCAGGCGTCGAACAGATCCTGCTGGATATGCGAATGCATGATCCAGCGGTGATCCTTGGTCTCGGGGCAAATCTGGCTGGGATTGGCGGTCTGGGGGTCGCTTTCGTGGCGATCGGCGGTGAGGATGCCTTTCGCGACATCCTCTTTCGACAGTTCGCCGGGATAGAGATCCTCGGGAATGTCCTGCCCCTCGAACAGCCGCCAGTTGTTGTTGGGCGCCGATGCGCCCGACAGCAGCGTGCCTTCCAGCTTCTGCCCCCGGCCCGTTTCCAACCGCACGCGCAGCGCCGCCACCAGCGCCTGCAGCGTGAACATGGCGGTGTGATAGGAAATGTCGTTGATCGCGCGGAAGGTGGGACGCAGCTTCTGCCAGCCGATCTGATCGCGCATCCTCCCGGACTTCGCATTGACCACGCCGTCGGAAAGCTTGAACTGGCTGTATGGGCCGGTCTGTCCGAAAGGCGTCAGCGAATGGTAGATCAGCGCCGGATTGGCCTCGCGCAGCGTGTCATAGTCCAGGCCGAGGGCTGCGGCTTCACCCGGCTTGAGCGACTCGATGAAAATGTCGGCCCCTTCGACCAGCCGGCGGACGGCCGCGCGCCCTGTCTCGCTGTCCCAGTCGGGCGCGACGCTCTTCTTGCCGCGCTGCCACAGGAGATAAGCCGGGTGCTCCCAGCGGGGATCGCCGCCGGGCGGCTCCAGCCGGATCACGTCCGCGCCATAGTCGGCGAGGATCATCGTGGTCAGCGATCCCGCCATACCTTGCGTAAGATCGATTATGCGCAGCCCTGCGAAAATCTCGGACACCGCTTGTTCTCCCATGTCGATTATGTTCCGGCATTGGCCGTTTCCACCATCATAGCCCGACCGCAAGCGTCATGTCATGCCCCGTTGCAATGCGGGCGGCGTTCCGCGACATGGGTGAGGACAGGAGTGGATCATGCTCAACTATGCAACAGTCGGCTCAAACGATCTCGAAAGGGCCAAGACCTTCTACGATGCGCTGCTCGGCCTGATCGGGATGACGCCGTTCATGGAGCACAAGACCGGCGGCCGGATCTGGGCATCGCCCGATAATCGCCTGTTCGGCGTGCTCGCACCGTTCAATGGCGAGGCGGCGACGCCCGGCAATGGCGCCATGGCCGGTTTCATGCTCGACAGTCCCGAACAAGTGCGGGCCTTCTATGACAAGGCGATGGAAATGGGCGGAACCTGCGAAGGCGAACCGGGCCTGCGCGGACCGCCCGAGGCTGGCAATTTCGCCGCCTATTTCCGCGATCTCGATGGCAACAAGCTTTGCGCGATCGCTTTCGGCAAAGGCTGAAGAGTCAGGGATCAAACCGCTCGAGGTATTCCGCGAAAGCCGAGGCAATGTCCGCTTCGGTCAGGCCGAATTCCTCCAACGTATAGCTATGCGCCCCGAAGGCGCCCGGGGCCTTGCTGGAATTGTAATGCTCCAGCCGCGCGACCTGATCGGACGTCAGGTCCAGACCGATATGCTCGTAAACCCGCTCAAAGGTCTCGATTGGCCGGCTGACAACATCGCGGTTATGGACATCGATGAATCGCTCTGCCCCGATCCGCGCCCGCGCCGCCATGGCGCGGCGCATGCCTTCCTGCCAGAAGTCGAGCATGGTCCGCCCCAGCTTGCTCTTGTCGATGACGCCAGGCCGGCAGCGCTGTTCGTACAAGGCGCAGTGCAGGCTGCAAACCGAGGCGATCAGCTTGCGCGGGTCCCGGTGAGTCATGACGAACCGGGCATCGGGATATAGCTCGGCAAGCAAGTCCAGCCGGAACAGGTGCGGCGGCGATTTGAGCAGCCAGCGGTTGGGCGGGCGGCGCGATTGCAGCAGCTTGAACACCTTTTGCAGCAGGGCATAGGTCGAGCGGAAATCGTCGTTCATCCACCAATCTATGTAGTCGTCCGGCATCGGATAGGCGCCGTGGTAGGCCCGCATGTCGAGAGTGGCCAGCATGGCGAGGTCTTCTTCCGGCCCATCCGGATCGAACAGGTGCATGTGAGCCATCTGATAGTGCCTGGCCGCTTCGCGCGCGGCGATCAGACGCGGGTCCCGATCTTCCTCGCCGGCTATTGGCGGCGGCACCGGCGAGCCCGCCTCCCACGGGCGCAAGAAGCGAAAACGCTGGTCGAGCGCAAGCATGGCGACGGTTGCAGTCGTGCCGGTACGCGGCATGCCGACGACCAGCACAGGCTGCTCGACCGGTTGCTTTTCGATTTCCGGATGCCGGGCGCACCAGTCCTCGATCCGGAGCCGGTTTGTCAGGTCCTGCACCAGCTTGTCGCTGACCTTGCCGATCTCGGTTTCGGTCAGCGCCACGCGGGCAAAAGCGTCCAATGTCCGATCGAGCCGCTCCAGAATTCCCGGTGCCGAAAAATTGTCAACGCCGGCCCGTTCGATCGCCTGCTCGATGGCCTCGCCAGTGGCGATCAGGCGCGAGACTCGCGACAGTTCACCCGGCCTTGTCATGCCATCCGCCCTGCTCTGTTCAATCACTGACAGGAGGATATAGCGTTAGAAACTCTGGTGCCGCAATCGCATCGGTAATTGGCAGGAACAGCATGAACTATTTCGACCTCAGCGGGAAAACCGCGATTGTCACCGGCGGCAGTCGCGGCCTCGGGCGCGAGATCGCCCTCGCCTATGCAGAGCATGGGGCCAATGTGGTGATTGCCAGCCGCAAACTCGAAGCCTGCCAGCAAGCCGCCGAAGAAGCTGCCGCCCTTGGCGTCAGGGCGCTCGCCATCGCCTGCCACGCCGGCAAGTGGGATGAGCTGGAAGCCATGTTCGCACAGAGCGTCGCAACCTTCGGGCGCATCGACATCGTGGTGAACAATGCCGGCATGTCGCCATTGGCGCCCAGTTCGCTGGAAACTGCCGAAGACCTGTTCGACAAGATTATCGCGGTCAATTTCAAGGGACCATTCCGTCTGATGGCGCTCGCCGGTACGCATATGGCCGAAAGAGGCGGCGGCTCGATCATCAACATCTCGAGCATCGGCGCGACCAGCCCAACGCCCGCCAGCGCGCCCTACTCAGGGTCCAAGGCCGCACTCAATACCATCACCAAGGCCTTCGCCCGCGAATTCGGGCCCATGGTGCGTGTCAATGCGATCATGCCAGGGGCTTTTCGCACCGATATCGCCAAGGCCTGGGCCCCCGACCGCGAACAGGCCACGCCCGCCGCGGCAAGGCGCTATGGCGAACCGGAAGAAATCCGCACGGCAGCGCTCTATCTCGCAAGCGACCATTCGAGTTTCACCACCGGCAGCGTGATCAATGTCGATGGCGGTCGGTATTAGCCTTGGCGCGCCTGACACAGCGAAAGCCGATATGGCTGGTCGAGGTGTCGATCATCTCCGGGTGGCGGGCGGCAGGGCGATAACGCTGGCAGTGGTTGAGCGCGCAGAGGTGCGAGCCGCCCTTGAGCACCTTGCGGCCGATTTTCACTTGCGGCTGACAAGGGTCGAAACTGTTGCGCAGCGTGCCACCGCGCGGATTGGACACAGTGCAGCAGGTCTGCCCCCGCCGCTTTTCGGGCACTGTCGGGCTCTCTTCCCACCAGTCGCGGGTCCATTCCCAGACATTGCCGATCATGTCGTAGAGGCCATAGCCATTGGGCGGGAAGCTGGCGACGGGCGAAGTGCGTTCCCAACCGTCTTCGCCGGTGTTGGCGAAGGGAAACTGACCCTGCCAGTAGTTCGCCATCATCCGGCCTTCCGGGGCCAGTTCGTCGCCCCAGGCGAATTCCCTGCCCTCCAGCCCGCCGCGCGCGGCGAATTCATGCTCGGCTTCGGTGGGCAGGTCCTTGCCCGCCCATTTGGCATAGGCCGCAGCGTCCGCCCAGGCGACGTGCACCACCGGATGATCCCAGAGGCCGCAGCTGTCGAGATCGCTGTCAGGTCCCCAGGGGTGACGCCAGTCCGCCCCGAATTCGAATTTCCACCACAGATCGAACCGGCTTAGCGGCACAGGGCCCTCGGTCGGAAAGAACACCAGCGAGCCTGCCCGGTCCATGCCGGGAAGCATGTCGGGATAGTCCTTGGGATCGGGCGCAATTTCGGCCAAGGTGACATGGCCTGTCTCCTCGACGAAGCGCGCGAACTGGCGATTGGTGACGGGCGTTTCGTCGATCCAGAAGGAGTCCACACGCACCTCGCGCAGCGGCGCTTCCTCGGGATACCATTGCAGCGATCCCATGGTGTAGGCGCCGCCTCCGATCAGGCGCATGCCGGCATTTTTCGTCGTCGATTCCACTACGCTGGCCAAAGTAGGCGTAACTCCCGGTGGCAATTCCAAGGGAATAGGCAGTTACGGCCGCGACGTCACCCGCATTTCTCGGCCAGCGCGGTAACACACCGGGCAAAGGCCTCGGGCTGTTCGACACAAGCCAGGTGCCCGGTTGGCAGCACTTCAGCCGACGCCCCCGGTATCGCAGCGGCAATGCGGTCACCATGGCCGGCAAAGGGCGTTGGCCCATCGAACTCCCCGCCGATCACCAGAGTGGGCGCTGCAATTCCCGCGAGACGGCCGATCAGCGCCATATCGCGGATCGCCGCGGCACAGCCGAGATAGCCGGTCGAACTCATTGCCGACATGTGGCTGAACACCGTATCGGTTTGAGTCCGGTTCTCGCGGGCGAACTGTTCTGAAAAATGCCGCGCGACCCAGCCCTCTGCGATGGAGGCAACGCCCGATGCACGCACCGTGGCGATGCGTTCCGGCCAAAGCGCCGGGTCCATCGCCGCCGACGTATTGGCCAGCACCAGTCCGCGAACGCGCGACGGCGCATCCAGCCCCAGTTGCATCGCGATCATCGCGCCCAGCGACGTGCCGCAGACGATGGCGCTGTTTGCGCCCGCCGCATCCAGCACCGCGACACAGTCCTGCGCCAGTAGCGCCAGCGAATAGTCGCCTTCCGTCGCATCGGAGGCGCCATGGCCGCGAATATCGATGCGCAGCAGGCGGAAGTGCTGCTCCAGCCACGGCGCGGCGCGATCATAGAGCGTGTTGTCGGTGCCGATCGAATGCATCAGCACCAGCGGAGGATTGGTCAGCAGGCCTTGCGAGCGCCAGAAAATACATGCACCCTGACAATCAGCGAACGGCATGTGCGCGCGCCTCCCCGGGCTGGCTCATGTCGTCCGTGGCGCCGGGCCATTGCAAGGCCTTTATCCCGTGCCAGACCGACCGCATGCCTTCGAGCGGCGCGTCGAGATGCAGGCCCTTCATCTCCGCATGGAATTGCTGCGCGGTAATCAGCACCCGGCTGTTGAGCGGCGTAACCGGTCGTTCGCGCGACCATTTGTCGATGGCGAAGCTGTTGAACAGCACCAGCAGCAGCGAAGTCATGGCCAGCACCTTTACGAACCAGCCCATGCCTTTCCCTTCACCCACCGCCGGGTCCGCCGGAAGATCGACCGGCGACAGGCCGAATTCCAGACCCTCGTCATGGACCGGCGCGCCGGGCGCATGCAACTGCGGCGGATGGATCGCTACATCGTCGGCCGGCACCTCCACGGGCGCGGCAGATGGTTCCCGCGGTTCGGACAGGCCTTGTTCCGGCTTGGCGGCAGCCGGCGCTATCGACGTAAGCTTGGCAACGGGCGCATTTTTTGGCCGTCGCTTGACCGGCTTGGCCTTTGCTGACGCTTCCGCCTCGGCCTGGCCAAAGGCAGGCTCAGGGAGATCGTTCGATTTCGGCTTGGCCGCGGCCTTGGCGGTCTTCCCGGGCTTGGCCGGTGCGGCTGTCTTGCCTTTGCGGGGGGACGCCGGCTTTGCCGCCTTGGCTGCGGGCTTACCGGCGCTCGATTGTGTCTTCTTGCGCGCCGTCGTGCTCTTGCCGGTCTTTGCCTTGACGGTCTTTGCCGTGGCCCGCTTGACCGGCGCACGCTTGCGCGGCGCGGCCTTGCGGGGAGGCTCTTTGTCTTCAGGCGTATCGTCCATCCCGGCCCCCGTTCCCGCCTAGAACTGATAGTAGATGAACGGCGCGACGCCATCGGGGCGCATCGCTTCAAGCACCACCAGCGCCACCACGCCAAAGGCCGCGGCCTGCCAGGCCGGCGCCCGGCGCAGCACCATGGCCGCCCGCTGGATCGAATCGCGCGGAAAGGCGTTGAACAAAAGTCCCAGCACGATCAGCGCGACGATCAGCGGCGTAGCCGTCACAGCGCCGCCGCGCAGCGAGGCTATGCCGCCGAGATAGGCCATGGCACCGCCGAAGTCGGGCATGCGGAAGAATATCCAGGCGAGCGTGACAATGTGGAAGATGCCCAGCACCGCCAGCCACTGCGGCAAGGGTTTCCAGTCCTTTGGCCGCACATCGCGCCACACGCGTTCCAGCACCAGCACGCCGCCGTGGATCGCGCCCCAGATGACGAAGTTCCAGCTCGCCCCGTGCCACAGTCCGCCCAGCAGCATGGTCATCGACAGCGCGAAATACATCCGGCGCTTGCCGTGCCGCGAGCCGCCCATGCCAATGTAGAGGTAGTCGCGCAGCCATTGCGACAGGCTCATGTGCCAGCGCCGCCAGAAATCCTGCAGGCTGGAGGCGCGGTAGGGCTGGTTGAAATTCCACGGGAAGCGATAGCCCAGCAGCGCGGCGATGCCGATCGCCATGTCGGAATAGGCAGAGAAATCGCAATAAATCTGCACCGAATAGCCATAGGCGCCGAGCAGCAGGTCGAGACTGCTGTGCGCGGCAGGATCGAAGAATACCGGATCGACAAAGTTGGTCGCCAGCTCGGATGCGATCACCGTCTTCTTGAACAGGCCCCAGAGGATGAGCGTCACGCCCGAGGCCGCCATCGACATGGTGAGTTTCGGAATCGACTGGAATTGCGGAACCAGGTGGCGTGGCCGGACGATGGGACCCGCCACCAGATGCGGGAAAAAACTCATCAGCAGAGTGATGTCGAGCAGATTCGCGCGCTCGGTATCGCCCTTGTACACATCGATCTGGTAGCTCATCCCCTGAAAGGTGAAGAAGGAAACGCCGACCGGCAGGATCACTTCCATGATCGGCAAGTCGCGGCCCCAGCCGGCCGAATGCAGCACGGTATTGAGCTGTTCGAGGAAGAAGCCATAGTACTTGAAGAAGCCGAGGATCGCCAGATTGACGACCAGACCGGCAATCAGCCAGCGGCGCGCCGTGCGATCCGTCGTGGTGCCGGCATTTCGCGCCCGCGTCCTGACGATCATCTCGCCGACCGACCAGTTGAGAATACCGCTGGCGATCAGCAGGGCGACGAAGCGCCAGTCCCAGGCGCCATAGAAAATCCACGACCCCACCAGCAGCAGGATCTTGCGCCACTCATTGTCGCGGCACGCCCAGATCAGGGCAAATATGGCGATGAAAAAGACGTGAAATGTCAGCGTCGGAAACAGCATCGACGCAGCAGCCTATTGCACGCCGGGACTGGACGATCCGGCATCGTCCATGGCCGCGCCAAACATCGCCTGCTGGAAGTCCGCCTGGAGCTGGGTGCCCAGCCGTGCGCCGCCGTAGCGGTTGAAATGCACGGCATCGCGATAGGTCAGCCCTTCTGCACGCCATTGGTACATGGCGCATTCCCCTCCCATTGCCCGCGCCCAATCCCAATAGGCGAGGCCCATGTCCGCTGCAACCGCGCGTTGCACGCTGCGCACTTCGGCGATGTGTCCGGGCACGAGTAGCCCGGTTTCGCACAGGGTTGGCGCGAAGGACCCGGCGCTGGCGATCGGCCAACTACGCGTCATCGCATTGGGCGGGCCAAGCAACATGATCGGGACGTTGCGCCCGGCCAGCCGCCGCAGCCGTCTGACCTGGTTGCGCAGGGTCTCGCGGAAGAAGTCCGCCGAGAAATTGGCATCGAAGCCCTCGTTGGTGCCAAAGGCCAAAACGATGAAATCGGGGCGGTAGGCCGCAAGTTCCGCGGCGAGCACGGCATCGCTGGTCCGCGCGAAATGCTGCAGCTGCGATCCCGAGACGCCCAGATTCGAGAGAGTGACGCCACCACTGGTGCGGAAAGTCGCCATCGACGTGATGCTCACCGGATTGGCGTCAAGCGTGGTCATGGTCACCGTGGTGGTGAAAGTCGGCGAGCGGAATTCGTGGCACACCGGCTGATAGGCCGGCGCTTCGAAGGAAAAGGTGTCTCTCGCGCTGCCCATATCGACCGATACCGTGCCTTGTCCCGGCCCCGACAGGCCACACAGAACGAAACGGTCGAAGGTGTTGCTGACGGATTCGGAAACGAGCGCGAGATATTCGCCCGGCGCGCGCGCCGTCTTGGTAAATCCCGACAGTCCGACACCGGGGCCGCCCTGCTGCCAGACCGAGCCGAATATGCCGTTCACCGCCCAGCCCGGACTCTGCGTGGCGTTGATCCCCCAGGTCAGGTAGCCCTTGTGCGGCCGGCCGCCCGAAACCACGCCCCGGCCGGCGCTGCCATACCGTTCGTAGAGCGCTATCCTCCAGCCCTCGGACAGCATGTCCGACGCTGTGTGGCTGTCGCCGATCTGCAGGATGTGAACCGGCTGTTTGCCGGCATTGGCGATTTGCGATGCCACCGGACGCAGGGCGGACGCATTGCACAACCGGGTCCCGCAATCCGGGTTCGCCGAACCATAGGCGGCGGCCAGCAACAGGAGGGACGACAAAGGCATCAGGAAAATCTCGTTGGGCTTGGTGCGAAAGCGAGTGCGGCGGTCAGCGCAAGGTTGCGCTGCCGCCTTGCGAAGACGGTGGATCGAATTGCCGGATATTGGCGGTCATGTCGGCAATGAGAATGCGATAGCCTGTCATGCTCATATGTATCCCGTCTGCGGCCCGCGCCTTGACCGGCTCGCCGCCATCTGCCGGCTTGAGATATTCGCTATAGGCGCCTTGCCGGTCGATCGATTTGGGCAGGGTATCGATGAACGGAACCTTTAGGTCGCACATCAGATCGGCGTAAAACCGGTTCATCTGTTGGATTTGGCCGTCGAACGAAGGTTTGCGCATCCGCGGCAGGCCGACCCAGACGACCGATGCACCCTGGCTGCGGAACAGTTCGACGTAAGCCTTCACCCGCTCGCCGACGACTCGCTGCCAGTCGGGGCTCATGTAAGGCATCAGGCGCCCTTGATCGTAAATGTCCTGAGTGTCGTTGGCGCCGAAGTTGATAACGGCGATGTCCACCGGCTGCGCCGCGATCTTCTGGCGCGCATCGTCCAGCAGGTTGAGGCTGGAATAGCGCGTAAATCCGGTCGACTGCTTGGAAAAGCGGTGGACCACGAAATCGGGATCGTCGCGCAAGTCGTTATAGAGACCCGCCCAGATGCCTTCGCCGAAACTGTCGCCGAATACGCCGATTTCGATATTCTTGCCCTGGCGGATCGTGCGCATGAGATGCGGCGCAAGCTGGACGCCGGTCGGGCATGACCGGGCCGCTGCCATGGTCGCCCTGGGCGGGTCGCCTGCCGCGCGCGACCCGGACGCATCCCCTTGAGCAAAAGCGGCAGCAATTGTGGCGCCCACGCCAATGCCAATGAACAGGACCGCAGTGCGATCCAAGAGCTTTGCAAGACCGGTCATGGATGCTCCCATCAGACACGCCATATCTGGCCAGCCAGCTTGCATCAAGCAGCAGAAAGTTGTGGAATCTTGCAATGAATGTGAGCAGCTGCAGCAAAATTGAAGGGAAATCCCTATAATTTTGTTTTATTTATATTAAATTCCATAATCTCTGCAAATTTTCGCCCGATTTTTGCTGCAAATGCGAACGTTTCGTCCCGAGGAAGGCTCGTTTCGCCCCAGACGGATTGCTTTTTGCGAACCCATCCGTAGACGGCGGCCAAACGCATCGCTGCGCCGCAAGGATTTTTGGCGCGCAAGCAATCGCGGGATTGGCTCTGGGTGTTGACCGGCCGTTCCGCCATCCGGAGAACATCGTGAATTTATCGGCACATTCCTTCAGGAAACCTACAACTGTGATTTCGATCCTCGCGATCGGAATTGCCTTGTCGGCATCCGACATCAACTTTGCGCAAACCCCCACACCGGACGCCGGGCTCGAAGCGGTTACGGTCGAAAACCATGAGTCCGCCCCGACCGTTTCGCCCGCAGCCGAACAGCCCGCTGCCGGCGCTATCGCGGATGCCGCCCCTGAGACCGGTGAACCTTCGCCGGATGGACTCGCTGTGTCGGACAAGGACGCCGAATGCCTGGCCAAGATCGTGCATCACGAATCGGCCAATCAGCACGAACGGGTTCAGCTGGCGGTCGCCAATGTCGTGCTCAACCGTCTCAAGTCATCTTCGTCGGCATTTCCCGATTCGATCTGCGCCATTGCCCTGCAACGCGGCCAGTTCTTCAACGTTCATGCCTATCGCCCCCATCGCGACCCGCGCTGGGCATTCTCGCAGGAAATTGCCAGTCGCGCGATTGCCGGTGAAGGCAACAGCTTCGCCCCCGGCGCGCTGTTCTTCCACACCAAAGGCGCGGTCTCGCAGATCAGCCGCAAGCGCCCTCGGGTCGCGCGGCTTGGCGGGATGGATTTCTACCGCTGATCGCGATTGCGCGGCGGTTTCAGCCGTGATGCGCCAGACCTAGCAGTGCTGCCCCCGGGTCGTCCGCATCGCGAGTCCCGGCGGCAAGCCCATAGCCTGCCTGCAAGTCTTCCTCGACCCGCAAGGTGATCGAGGTATCGCGTACGCAAGTGCGGTGCCTGATCTTCCACTGCCCGTCGATGCGCTCGAGCCGGTCGACAAAGCGGCCCGCCAGCTGATTGAGCCGGGGCGTTCCGTCCAGCGGTTTCAAGCGCATGAAACCAAGAAAGAAGGTCTCGGCCCGAGCACTCTCGCCATCGACCTCGATCGTCGATTGGCCAAGCACATGCCACACGGCATCGGTCCGCTCGACGATATTGGCAGTCATCAACCGCGCATATTCCGGCCCCGGCGCACGGACCAGACCGTGATCGTCGAAACTGTTATCGCCGGTGTAGCACGCCGCCATCATCGCCTCGTCCGCCCGGTCGCAGGCGTGGCAATAGGCGGTCAGCACCTTGCGGATCTCGTGGTGGTCGAGCATGTCCTTGAGGCGTGCTTCCATGCCGGACATCGCTTCAGCTCCTCAGAAACGTGTCGAGCAGAGGCGCCAGCATGGGCCAGTCGCTGAACAGGCCCGTGCCGTCCTTCATCCGGTCGGCGAAAATATCGAGGTGCCACGGCGGATCGACCAGACGCGCATTGGGCATCAATTCGGCAACCTGTTCGCAGACCCAGGCCGGGTGGTAGAGATCGTCCGCACTGCCGCGCAGCACCATGGCCGGCATGGTCAGGGCCTTCAGCTCCTCGCGGCTCAGACCGCCCACCGGGCTTTCGCGCGACGGGACAAAGCCCCAGGCCCATTCCTCCATCTTGGCGATGAACGCGTCGCGCCCGAAGCCCAGCATGTAGTCGCGGTTGCGCGCGCTCGCGGCGATCTGTTCCTGCCAGATCGGCATTTGCGTCACGGCCTCCATGCCCTGCAGCGCCGCCACTTCGGCCGGCTCGCAGCAATAATAGGAACCCAGCCGCATCATCGAGACCAGCCCGCCGCTGATCCAGCACAGGCCCAGCCGCGAAATCGCCTGCGGATCGGCATGGGCTGCCAGCAGCGACACCCGCGCGCCGGCCGAACCGCCCCACAGCGCCGTCGGCCCCAAATCGAGCGTGCGGATCAGCTTGACCAGGAATTGCGCCTGCATTGCCGATTCGCCCGGACCTTCGAAATGCAGGTCTGACTTGCCGCAATTAGGCCGATCCCACAGCAGCACGCGAAACCCTTGATCGGCGAGCAAGCCTCCGAGTTCCTTCAGCCCCGCCGCTTGCATCGAGAACCGCCCGCCCGGGGTCAGCGCCACGGCCTGAGCCCCCTCGGACCCGAGCAATTCGTATTCGATGCCGACGCCGTCGAGCACCACTCTCGCCATCATTCTCTCCCACTTACCGCCGGCCTTCAAAGATTGCTGTAGTACGCGTAGCTGGCCTTCACTTCATCGAACAGTGTGCCGCGGTCGTAGCCCAGAAGCGCGGTCTCTGCGGCAGGCGGTTCGTAATCGGGCGTGCCGCCGCCGATGTAGGCAATGATTTCCTTGGCGAGGATCGGATGTTCCAGATCCTCGCGTACTTCGAAGGTGCGCGGATTGCCGGCGGCTTCGAACCACAGCCCGTAAAAGTCTTGCCAGGTCATGTTGACGTCGCCGACCAGATAGCTCTTGCCGCTTTCGCCCCGCTCCAGACCGCCCAGCATGGCCTGAGCGACCGAGCGGCAGGTCATGTAGTTACCGCCGCCGGGAGGCACGAAGTCGGGCCAGTCGATCAAGCCCTTGGCCGCTTTGGCGAGCATTTCCCAGTGCGGATTGGTGAGGCCGGGGGTGTAGCCGACGATCCACGGCAAGGCGCAGCTGCAGACGTTGAACCCCGGCGAACTCAGCGCCCGGATCGCCGCGTCCGACAAATGCCGCGAGCGGACATAGGGGATGGTCTTTGCGCTTTCGGGCGCGATGAAGGAATAGAAACTGCCCATGTAGACCGCACGCGAAATCCCGGCGCGCCTGGCCGCTTCGAAGAAGCGCGGCAGGGCCTCGATATTGGCTTTCTCGAACCAGTCGGCCTGCGTGACCGAGCCATCGCGCGGATAGTTGCCGAGGTCGTTTCCGGCGCAGAAGATCAGCCAGTCGTAGCCTTCGAGCCGCCCGTCGCCGCAATCGTCCTCGATATAATTGGCCGGCACGAATTCGAGGTCATTGAGCCGCGACTGCCCTTTGGCGGCCGAGCGCGACATGATCGTCACTTCGTGGCCGAGATCGTGGAAGAACAGCGAGACATGGCTGCCGATGAACCCGGCGCCGCCGACAGCAAGAACTTTCATAATCCCTTCCCTCTCTCCCCTCCCGCTTCCCGAAGGGGTCGGGGGTGGGCCAGTCGCCGCAAAGGGGCGCTTGGTCGACAGGACTCACCCACCCCTAGCCCCTCCCGCAAGCGGGAGGGGGATAATACGGTGTTCTCATCAAACCGGATCCCACTCCAGATCGAGCAGGTCGATGCCGATGGTATTGCTGGTGTGATAGGCGAAGCGGCCCCCATCCGCGAGGCGGATATTGTTCATCCGCGCGAGGAAGCTCTCGATCATGATCCGCAGTTCGCGCTTGGCGAGGTGGATGCCGATGCAGACGTGCGGGCCGAGCCCAAACGTCACGTGGCGCGGCTTGCGGTCGATGTCGATCACATGCGGATTGGGAAAGGCAATCGGATCGCGGCCGGCGAGGTAGGTCGGCAGCAGGATGTGCTCACCCTTCTTCATCGTCACCCCCATGAACTCCTGATCCTCGGCAACGATCCGCGACGGTGCGCTGGGGCCATAGGCGCGGGTGAATTCCTCGACTGCCATTGGGATAAGGCCGGGATTGGCGCGCAGGCGCTGCTGCAGCGCATGATCGGTGGCGAGGTACTTCATAATCCAGCCCATGGTCGAATAGACTGTGTCGAGCCCGGCGACGAACAGCAGATAGACCAGTCCGAGCTTCTCTTCGGGCGTCAGGTCGCGGTCGTTCATCGTCCCGGCAAGAATCGCCTGCATCAGCTCATTGGTCGGATTGCGCTCCTGTTCGGCGATGTAATCGCCCAGATAGTCGTGAATGGCCACGCCGGCGGACAGCTGCTCGGCATGCGACGTGCCGTGGATCGCGGTCTCTTCCCAGGCAAGGAAC
>JBFWSE010000083.1:0-16861 GCA_050248535.1 Novosphingobium sp. | reverse complement strand
TGAATTGCCGCTCGGTCCACAACAACAGCAGCTTCGAGCCGCCGGCCGACTGGCCCATCGTCCAGCAATCGCACGCGACCTACACTAGGGACGGAGAGACGGCGACCGGCATGCACGAACGTTCGACCGCGCCTTCGAAGATGAACCTCGACGGCGCGCCAGCCTGAGCAGCGTCACGCCGCAGCGCGGCGCAAGCGGTCTCGGATGGCTTCGCCAATGCCGCCAGCCGGCACGGGCGCAATGGCGATGCGCGGCCTGGCCGAAGCAGCGGCAAGGTGCAGGGCGGCATAGAGCCGCGATGCCGCTTCCGCCGCATCGCCTTTTGCCGAGAGGTTGAAGTCTCCGGCAATGGGACCGAAACCGATAAGGAATTCGTCCGCCTCGGCCACCGTCGCATCCAGCCGCGTCGGTTTGCCGGGCGCATAGTGACTGGCCAGTTGGCCCGGCGCTTCGATGGTCTGTGACGTCAAGGCGCCGGATCGGCCGCCCAGAACGGCGGAAATCTGCGCTTCCGTAACCGGACCAGGCCGCAGAATCTGCCAGCCGCCGTTCTCGCGCAGGGCAAGGATGGTCGATTCGATGCCTGCCTCGCAAGGTCCGCCGTCGAGGATCAGCTCGACCTTGGCTCCCAGCGAGTCGGCAACATGTGCCGCCACGGTCGGGCTGACTGCCCCGCTGCGATTGGCCGAAGGTGCGGCAAGCGGAAGGTCGATTGCAGCGAGCAAGGCCTGCATGGCGGGGTGCGCCGGGCATCGCAGGGCGACTGTGGGCAGGCCGGCAGTCACTGCTGCGGCAAGAGCGGCGTCGTCGCGCCGGGGAAGGACCAGAGTGAGCGCACCAGGCCAGAATCGGGCGGCTAAGTCTCGCGCCCGCTCGTCGAATCGGGCCAGCTTTTCGGCCTGCTCGAGCCCCGTGACATGCACGATCAGCGGATTGAAGTCCGGCCGCCCCTTGGCGCGATAGATTGCGGCCACGGCCGAGTCGCAGTCCGCTCTTGCGGCAAGGCCATAGACCGTCTCGGTCGGCACCGCGACCAGTCCGCCCGCGCGCAGCACTTGCGCCGCCTGCTCGATCGCGGCGGCATCGACCTTGCGGATTTCGGGCAGGCTCTTGTCCACCATGGCCCGCCGCTATAGTCCGGCGCGAGGAATTCCAAGGAAAAGCGCGCGTATGACTTTCGTTGCTCCCTCCGCCGACCAGGCTTTTGCCCTTCGCATCAACGCGGGAATGGCCGATCTGGCCGCACACGAGCGTTTCGCCGCGGCAAGCCCCGATCTGGTCGATGCCATAGTCGAGGGCATCGGCGCCTTTGCCGAAGGCGAGTTCGCCCCGCTTGCGCGAATTGGCGATACCCAGGGCGCGCGGCTGGAAAATGGTGTGGTGCGGCTGCCGGATGGTTATGCCGAGGCCTATCGGGCCTATGTTGAACAGGGCTGGAATGCCGTGGCGGGGACCGAGGAATTTGGCGGGCAGGGCCTGCCTTTCAGCCTCGCGGTTTGCGTGCTCGAGAATCTCGGCACGGCCAACATGGGCTTCTCGCTGCTGCCGATGCTGACAGTCGGCGCGATCGAGGCGATCGAGAAGCACGGCAGCGAAGTACAAAAAGCCATGTATCTCGCCAAATTGATCAGCGGCGAATGGCCGGGGACGATGAACCTGACTGAACCTTCGGCCGGTTCCGATGTCGGCGCGTTGCGCACCACCGCGACACCCATCACGGATGGCGAACACGCCGGCAAATACCGGATCAAGGGCACCAAGATCTTCATCACCTGGGGCGAGCACGAGCTGGCCGACAACATCGTCCACCTCGTCCTCGCGCGCACGCCAGGCGCCCCCGAGGGATCGCGCGGGATCAGCCTGTTCATCGTTCCGCGCTATCACGTCGGCGCCGATGGCGGCCTGGGGAAAGCCAATGATCTCAAAGCGATAAGCCTGGAACACAAACTCGGCATCCATGCCTCGCCGACTTGCGTGATGAGCTATGGCGAGCACGACGAGTGCATCGGCGAGCTGATCGGCGGCGAGAATCAGGGCCTCAAATGCATGTTCACCATGATGAATTCGGCGCGGATCAACGTCGGCGCGCAAGGCGTCATGGTGGCGGAAGCCGCCTTGCAGAAGGCCAGCGCCTATGCCCGCGAGCGCATTCAGAGCGCGCGGGCCGGATCGGCGGACAAGGCACCGGTGGCCATCGTCGAGCATCCAGACGTTCGCCGTATGCTGCTCAGGATGCGCGCGCTGACCGAAGCTGCGCGCGCCCTGCTCTATTACACCTGCGGCCAGGTCGACCGGGGCGCTCTGGGCGATGCCTCCGCGCAGGCGCGCGCCGATGTGCTGGTGCCGCTGATCAAGGCCTGGGGCACAGACATTGGCTGCGAAGTCGCCAGCCTGGGTGTCCAGATCCACGGTGGCATGGGCTTTATCGAGGAAACCGGCGCCGCCCAGCACTATCGCGACGCCAGAATCACACCGATCTATGAAGGCACCAATGGCATCCAGGCCGCCGATCTGGTGACGCGCAAGCTCGGCATGGAAGGTGGCGCCGTGCTGGCCGCACTGCTGCAGGACGTGGTCAGGGATTCCGCCGATGCCCCAGCCCTGGCCGCGCTGGCGGAAGAATGCGCCGGCATTGCCGAATGGATGCTGGCCGACGCCAGCCTTGACGACCGCCTGGCCGGCAGCGTGCCGTTCCTCGCCATGTGCGCGACAGCAGTGGCCGGCTGGCAATTACAGCGTCAGGCGCGCGCCGCCGGGGAGGCAGGCGGCGCATTGGCGGCGAGCAAGCCGGTGATCGCGCGCTATTTCATCGAGCAGCTGGCGCCCGAAGCCATGGGCCTGAAAGCCGCGGCAACGGCGGGCGCGGCCCTGCTCTATTCTCTCGATGCCGAAGCGCTAGCAGGATGAGCGGCGAGCCCGACTTGCTCGCGCGCATTGCCGCGGCGCTGGAACGGCTGGCGCCGCCGCCCGACGCAGGGGCGGACTGGCGCGGCGCGCCGGCCTATGTCTGGGATGGCAACACCGCCCGCGCCGTTCCCCGCATCGAAGCGCCGCCACTCGCCTTGCTTCGGGGCATTGACGAGCAAAAGGCGCGCGTCACTGGCAATGTCGCGCGGCTTGCCCATGGCCATGCCGCGCACGACATGCTGCTTTGGGGATCGCGCGGCATGGGCTAGAGCGCCTTGCTCCGCGCCAGCGTGGTCGCCGCGCAAGCGGACGATCCGGGGCGCATTGCCCTGGTGCAGGTCGCGCCCGAAGCGTTGTCCTCGCTCGCCGCGCTGTTCGTATCGCTCGGCATGGTAGACCGGCGCTTTTTGGTCTTTATCGACGACCTGGGCTTCGAGGACAGCGACGGCAGCGGACCTCGCGCGCTGCGCTCCTGGCTGGAAGGCGGGGTCGAGGCGCGTCCCTCCAATGTCCGCATCGCCGTCACGTCGAACCGCCGCGCCATCGTCGCCCGGCACTTGTCGGAACAGGACGACCCGGTAAACCCGCGCGATGCCCTCGATGACAAGCTGGCGCTGGCTGACCGCTTCGGCCTGTCGATCGGCTTTCACAATTGCAGCCAGGACGATTATCTCGCGATCATTGCCGGCTATGCCGAGACGCATGGCCTTGTCTGGGATCAGGGCGAAGCGCTCGAATGGTCGAAGCGGCGCGGCGCGAGATCGGGCCGGGTGGCCTGGCAGTTCGTTACCGAGCTGGCCGGAAGATCCGGACTATCTCTTTGACTGTCAACGCAGTTCTTCGATGCCCTGATTGCGGAAGCTGGCTTCCAGCCCGGCGTCCAGTTCGCGCTGCGGTGGCATGCGCGCCGTCACCACCGGTTTGGGCGCCAGCGATGGCTTGGCCCCTGGCGCCAGCACTCGCCAGACAATTCCGCCGGTATCGTCGCTGACCAGCAGCGCCCCTGCCTTGTCCCAGGCCAGCCAAACCGGGCGCCCATGCGCCTCATTTCCCTTGCCGCCGAGGAACCCGGTGAGCACCGGCTTCGGCATGCCCTGCGGATTGCCGTTGGCATCGAAGGCTACGAAGACCACATCGTAACCCGACAGCGGCTTGCGGTTCCACGACCCGTGCCGCGCCACGAAAGCGCCATTGGCGAAAGGTTCGCCCATCAGATTGCCGCCGGTCGAAAACTGCAGACCGAGCACCGCCGTGTGCGCGCCCATCGCATATTCGGGCCTTCGGGTATATTCGGTCAGGAAATTGGGCATCGGTTCGCGCACGCGCCAGTCGATGGTGTCCTTCCAGTAAACCCAGGGCCAGCCATATTGGGCGCCTACTGGCACATTGGTGATATAGTCGGGCACCAGATCGGGGCCGAGCATGTCGCGCTCCTGCACCGCGGCCCACAGCTCGCCGGTCGAGGGATTCCAGGCCATGCCATTGGGGTTGCGCATGCCGGCGCCGAAAATCCGTCGGCTGCCGCTGGCCAGATCGATTTCCCAGATCGACGCGCGGCCGGCTTCAGCCGCCATGTCGTCGTCGCCGATGTTGGATGCCGATCCGACGGCGGCATAGAGCTTCTTGCCATCGGTGCTGAGCACAAGGTTACGCATCCAGTGATTGCCGCCGCCCTGCAAGTCCATCAGCTTCCTGGGCTCGCCGGTCAGCTCGGTAGCGCCCGGCGTGAAATCGAACGACAGCACGGCGTTGTGATTGGCGATGTAGAGCTTGCCCTGGCCGAAAGCCATGCCCGATGGCGAATCGAGGCCCTTGGTCCGGAAAGTGAAGCGCTGTTCCGCCTTGCCATCGCCATCGCCGTCGCGCAGCAGCACGATGCGGTTCGGCGAAGGATCGCCGGCGCCCACCCAATTGATGAATCGCTTGGTGATCCAGCCGGTGATGCCGCCGCCATCGCTTGGCGGCGCATTGGTTTCGGCGACCAGCACATCGCCATTGGGCAGCGTCAGCATGGTGCGCGGGTGATCGAGGCCTTCGGCGAAACGGGATACGGCAAGTCCCTGCGCGGCTTGCGGCGTTTCTTGCGGACCCCAGCCCACGGGCTTGGCGAGACCGACACTTGGAAAAACCTCCGAATCGGCTTCGGCCAGAGTAATGGTTTTTCCGGTGGAGCTGGAAATGTCCTGGTCCGACGGATTGCCGTGCCAGATCCACGCGCCGAAGGCGATGAGAAGCAGCAGGACAATGCCGGTGCGAGTAAGGATCTTGCGAAGGCGCGTGCTCATGCGCGGCTTGATAGGCGCATGGCGCGAGCCGGGCAATGCCACTCGCACCGCTGTCCTGCGCCCCTCAGGCTGCACCGAAACGGGACAGGTCGTGCATCTCCAGGGCCCAAGCCTTGGATTCGCGCGGAATGCGATGCTAAATTCCGGGTTAACCCGGGGGAATGGCCCTCGCTCCGATCAGGGGGAAGACTATGTTTACTCGCCGCACTGCAGCGATTCTGGCCGCCGGCACACTCGCCGCCATGGTCCAGGCCGCGCCCGCTCTCGCCGGAGACATGCCCGGCGCTGACATGGCCAATGGCCCGATGGCAGCCCCGCCGCCGATGCCCGACGCCCCTCCCCCGCCCCGGCTGCCCGATCCGCGCCCGATCTGGCACAACGACAGCCCACCGGCGATGACGGCCGCGCCGGCAGTCCTGCAAGTCGATCCGCGCGCGCGCTCGGTCTGGCTGGCCGAATGCGGGCGGCGGATGGACGCCTATTACCGCGGTGGCTGGCAAGGCCGTCACGGCTGGAAGCGGCGCCACCGCGATGACGAAGGCCGGTCGATCGGCAACGAATATTGCGAGGTCTATTTCGACGACTATTACCGCTACTATGCGCAGGCAGGCGTGGCTTACGGCCATGGCGTCGGCGGTTGCACCCCGATGCCGCGCATGATGATGCGGACAGTTAACCGGCCGGCGCCGGCAGCGCAGAACTGCGTCGAAGAAGAAACCGTGCGCTACGAACCGGTGCGCACGCGCATCATTCCGCGCCGCCGGGCGCCGATCAAACGCGTGCCTGACAAGCGAATTCCCGACAAGCGCATCCGCATCCAGTAAGCTGCTTCACGGCCATGTGTGGCGCCGTGCGGAAAAGTTGCGCGGCGCGACTTTTCAGATGTTGCCGCCCGTAAGCCGCTGGCAGATCAGATCGAGCTGGTCGAGTGTGCGATAGCGGATTGTCACAGACCCGGATCGGGGATCGGCATCGGCGTTGATGCGGATATGCAAGCCCAGCAGTTCTTCGAGATGGCGCTGGACGGCGGCGATATCCGCATCTTCCGAGCCTTTCCGCTCGATTCTGCCCCGTGCCTGTTTCTCCGGCCCTGCGCCAGAGCGCACCAGCCTTTCGACATCGCGCACAGAGAGCTGCTTCGAAACCGCGTCCCTGGCGATTGCCTCGGCCTGTTCGGCGCCGATCAGCGCGCGGGCGTGGCCCATCGACAGGCGTCCGTCTTCCACCATGGCGATAACGGCCTCGGGCAGCGCGAGGAGCCGCTGCAGGTTGGCGACATGGCTGCGCGACTTGTCGACCAGGCGGGCGATCTCGGACTGCGTCATGCCTTCCTGTTCGGCCAGCCGATGATAGGCGCGCGCTTCCTCGATCGGGTTGAGGTCCTCGCGCTGGAGGTTTTCGATCAACGCCAGCGCCATGACGTCACGATCGCTCAACTCTCGAATTAATGACGGTATTTCATGTAGTTGTGCACGCTGGGCGGCACGCCAGCGGCGTTCACCGGCTACCAGCTGATAGCGCCCCTCACCTATTGCACGAACAATCACCGGCTGGATGACGCCGCGCGCCGCGATCGAGGCGGCCAGTTCGTCGAGCGCGCTATCGTCGAAATGCTTGCGCGGCTGATCGGGATGCGGCTCGATGCTGGCGACCGGCAACAGCGCGTGGCCCGACGCCCTGGCCTCCGCAGAGTCAAGACTGCTCGCGGCAAGCGGCTCCTCGCGCCGGCTCTCGCCCATCAAGGCGCCAAGCCCGCGACCGAGGCCGCCCGGTTTGCGTTTGGCCGGGCCGGACTGCCCCGATGGAATGCGAAGCACCGTCTCGTCGCTCATGCTGCTTTCCTCCGTTCGGGCAGGCGGGCAATCAGCTCGCGCGCCAGGGCCATATAGGCTCGGCTGCCGGCACACGAATGATCATAGACCAGGGCCGGCAGGCCATGGCTCGGCGCTTCGGATAGCCGGACATTGCGCGGTATCGGCGTTTCGAAGACGAGATTGCCGAGGCAAGAGCGGACGTCCTCGGCGACCTGGTCGGTCAGCTTGTTGCGCCGGTCGAACATGGTCAACACCACGCCGACAATGCCAAGATCGGCATTGAACCGCTGCTGCACCCGCTCGACAGTTTGCAGGAGGTGGCTAAGCCCTTCCAATGCAAAGAATTCGCATTGCAGCGGCACCAGCAGCGTATCGGCGGCCGATAGCGCATTGAGCGTCAGCAGCCCCAGCGATGGCGGGCAATCAATCAGGCAAATGTCATATCCCGCGGAGTCGTCGAGCGCCTTGCGCAGCCGGCTGGTGCGGTCATCGACCGAGACCAGTTCGACTTCGGCGCCCGACAAGTCGACGGTCGCCGGCACCAGATCCAGGCCGGGAATGTTGGTGGGCTGGATACAGGCACGCAAGGGCGCCTGTTCGATCAGCAATTCGTAAGCGGACATTTCCCTCTCACCGCTGCCCACACCGATCCCGGTCGAGGCATTGCCCTGCGGATCGAGGTCGATCAGCAAGGTTTTCCAACCGGTTGCGGCAAGCGCGGTGGCCACGTTGATCGCCGTGGTGGTCTTGCCCACGCCGCCTTTCTGGTTGGCAATGGCGATCCGAATCACGATTTTGCGCCTTTCTTCCCGATGAGCCGGCCGACAATAACACCTGCCAGGGCATCCGTCAGCGATTGTTCCACGTGGAACAGATGTTTCCAGCCCGAGAGCGAATCCAGTTCATCCCGCGCCGAACGGCCTTTGGGCAACAGCCACAAAGTCTCGCTTGTGGAAAATCGTGCGGACAAGTGGAGTAACTTGTCGAGAGGCGCAAAAGCGCGAGCGGAAATGACCCGGGATGGGAACGTTTCGACCAGCTCGAGTCTGCTGGCCACGACTCTTGCCCGGTCAAGCCCGAGCGATTCTCTCGCCCTTTCCAGCCAGTCGGTCCGTTTCGACCGCGATTCAACCATGACGACCTCGCATTCCGGCCGAAGCGCCGCCACGACCAGCCCTGGAAATCCCGCCCCGGTGCCAAGATCGAGCCAGGGCGAACATGTTTCACGTGGAACATGCGTCAGAAGCTGTGCGCTGTCGGCGACGTGACGTAGCCAGACTTCGGCAAGGCTGGCTGCCGACACCAGGTTCTGGCGGGTATTTTCCCCGGTCAGCATTGCCGCCAGCAATTCAAGCCGCCCCTGCGCGGTATCGTCCCACTCCGGCAGCCTGCGCAGCCAATCCCTGGCCTCGGCCTCGCTGGCAATCATGCTGCGAGCCGGCGGGCGTGCACCAGAATGGCAGCAAGCGCAGCGGGCGTCACGCCCGGCACGCGCCCCGCTGCCGCCAATGTCGCCGGGCGAGCAGCGCTGAGGCGCTCGACCATCTCGCGCGAAAGCCCGGCGATGGCGGCATAGGGAAAATGATCGCCCAGATGCAGCGCCTCACTGGCGCGCAAATCGCGAAGCTCGCGATCCTGCCGGGCCAGATAGGGCGCATAGGCTGCATCCTCCGCCGCTTCCGCCACAAGATCGGGGTCGGCAAATGAATCCTCGTCGAGCCAGTGCCGAAGCTGATCGATATCGACACCGCCGAACCGCAACCATTCGCGCAGGGCGAGCCGCCCGCCGTCCCCTCGAACCGGCATGCCTGCCGAAGCCAGCTCGGCTGGCGCAATCTCGCGGTCGAGTCCCTGCTCGAGTTGCGCACGCGCCGACATACGCCGTTCAAACCATTTCTGCCGTTCGGCCCCGGCACAGCCCGCATCCAGGGCCAGCGGCGTCAGCCGGGTCGAAGCATTGTTGGCGCGCAACCGCAGCCGGTATTCGGCGCGGGCCGTGAGCATGCGATAGGGCTCGGAAACGCCCTGCAGCGTCAGATCGTCGATCATCACCGCCATATAGCTGTTGGCGCGATCGAGTGGCGCGGGCTCCCGGCCGAGAACGGCGGCGGCGGCATGCATCCCGGCCACCAGGCCTTGCGCCGCCGCCTCCTCGTAGCCCGTTGTGCCATTGATCTGCCCGGCGCAGTAGAGCCCCGGGATGGCGCGAAGCTCAAGACTCGGCCGCAAGGCGCGCGGATCGACATGGTCGTATTCGACAGCATAGCCCGGCACCACCATATCGACTGACTCCAGCCCCTCCATGGTCCGCAGCATGGCGAGCTGAACATCGGCGGGGAGCGACGTACTCACCCCATTGGGATAGACCAGGTGGGTGTCGAGCCCCTCGGGTTCGAGGAAAATCTGGTGGCCGTCCCGGTCGGCGAAGCGGTGGATCTTGTCCTCGATCGACGGACAATAGCGCGGCCCCTGCGCTCCTATCGCCCCGGTAAACAGCGGCGAGCGATGGAGATTGGCGCGAATGACGTCATGACTGCGCAGATTTGTCCTTGTAATCGCGCAGAAAAGCTGGGGATTTGCCCGGCGCGAGGTCATGGCGGACATGCACCACGGTTCCTCATCGCTCGGCTGCTCGGCGAGCCGTGCCCAATCGATGGATCGCCCATCCAGACGCGGCGGCGTCCCGGTCTTGAGCCGCGCCATCGGCAAGCCGGCCTCGCGCAACTGACGTGCGAGCACCTGAGCCGAAGCCTCGCCGATCCGCCCGCCCTGCATCCGCTCTTCGCCGCGAAACAGCGTGCCGCTGAGGAATGTCCCGGTGCACAACACCGCGGCACTGGCGTTCAGCACCGTACCATCGCCCAATCGCACCCCGGCTATGTGCCCGCCGGTCAATTCCAGCGCCGCCGCTTCGCCTTCGATGCTTGTCAGATCGCCCTGTTCGCCCAGCAGCCGCTGAATCGCCGCCTTGAACAGCTTGCGGTCGGCCTGAACGCGAGGCCCTTGCACCGCGCTGCCCTTCGACCGGTTGAGCATGCGGTAATGGATCGCCGCCGCATCCGCTGCCCGCGCAATCAGCCCGTCGAAGGCGTCGACCTCGCGCACCAGATGCCCCTTCCCCAGCCCGCCAATGGCCGGATTGCAGCTCATCGCCCCCACGGCCGTGAGGTCGAACGAGACCAATGCCACGCGCGCACCCATCCGCGCGCCGACCGCGGCGGCCTCCACCCCGGCGTGCCCGCCGCCGATGACGATGATGTCGTAAGAGTGCATCGGGGCGCCCTTAGGCGAAAACGCCGCGATGTTCCACGTGGAACAGATTACTTCCCGATACAAAACCGCCCGAACAGCGTATCGAGCATGTCCTCGGTCGTCGTGCGCCCCAGCAGCGCGTCGAAGGCCGCACGGGCCATGCGCAGGCCTTCGGCGGCAAGCAGCGGGTCCTTCTCGCGCGATGCGTCGCCGAGCGCGGTAGCCGCTTTTGTCAGCCATTCGTGCTGCCGCTGGTTGAGCGCCGCCTCACCCGGCCGGGGCATGGCCTGGCGCGCCGTTGCGGCGAGATCCTTGCGCAAGGCATCCATACCCTCGCCGGTCACTGCCGAGATGCGGTGGCGGGGGTGCCGCTTGGGGCGCACGCCGGGGCGGTCGGCTTGCGCGGCAATGTCCCAGGCGCCGTGCGGCCCCTGCCCTTCCGGGCCCAGCCACAGCACCAGATCGGCCCGGTCGAGCGCTTCGAGCGCGCGTTCGATGCCGATCGCCTCGACGACATCGTCGACCGCGTCATGCAGTCCTGCCGTATCGGCAAACAGGAAAGGGATCCCCTCGAGCGCCACCGGACGCGTCAGGACGTCGCGGGTCGTCCCCGGAATAGGCGTCGCAATGGCGGCTTCTGATTCCACCAACGCATTGAAAAGAGTACTCTTTCCACTATTCGGCGGGCCTGCGATGACCACCCGGTAGCCTTCGCGCAGCATTTCGGCGCGCGGGCGGGCCAGCCAGGTTGCAATCTCCTCGCGCAGCGCACCCACTCTTGTATCGAAATCCGGCGGCAGGGTGGCGACATCGTCTTCGTCGGCAAAATCGAGCACGGCTTCCAGCCGCGCCGATGCCGCCAGCAGGGCCTCGCGCCAGGCCTCGACCTGCCGTGAAAAGGCCCCGCCCGCCATGGCCAGGGCGCCCTGACGTTGCAATTCGGTCTCGGCGGACAGCAAATCGGCGAGCCCCTCGGCCTCGGCGAGATCGATCCGGTCATTGGCGAAGGCGCGCCGGGTAAACTCACCCGAAGTTGCGCGGCGCAACTCGGGGATCGCGCCGAGCGCCGCTTCCAGCGCGCCGACGACCGCCCTGCCGCCATGACAATGCAGCTCGGCGACATCCTCGCCAGTGGCGCTGGCCGGACCCGGAAGCCACAAGGCAAGGCCGCGATCGAGAATCTCGCCTGCAACCGTATGCATCTCGACATAGGTCGCGCGGCGAGGCGCGGGCAGCTTCCCGGTCAGCAGGCGCAGGGCCTCGCCCGCTCGCGGCCCGCTGATGCGAATCACCGCAATGGCCGCGGGCGGCGCACCACTGGACAGGGCGAAAATCGTATCGGTCATTTCTGGCGCCTGGCCTGCCCGGGCGGGCAGGCTCAATCCTCGCGCTTCTTCTTGCCGGCCCCGGCCATGGCGACCCCGCTTTCGAACATCTGCTGGAACATTTTCATGCCCATCAAGCCCATCGGCGCCAGACCCTTGGCCACGTCCTGCAACTGTTCGAGGCTGCCCGCGCCTTTCATCGCCTTGGTGAAGGCTTCGGTATAGGCTTCGTTGGCCTTGGAAACATCGGGCAAGCCGAGAAACCGCCTGGCTTCCTCGGGCGTGCAATCCACTTCGATAGTCGCTTTCATGACCGGCCTCCCGATATGCTGGCAGTTGGCCAAAGCTGGCACACGGACTTGGCAAAGTCCACTGCGAGAGCGTAGGTGAAGGGCGGACATTTCAGGAGAGCGCCCATGGCCACCAACACCCCGATCCCCAGCCTGGATGGCAAGGACACCATCCCTGCCTATGTAGCACGCCCGCAGGGCAGCCCGCGCGGCGCGATTATTGTTATCCAGGAAATCTTCGGGGTGAATCCCGGCATTGTCCGCAAGGCCGACGACTGGGCTGCTGCCGGCTATCTCGCGGTCGCGCCCGATGTATTCTGGCGGCAGCAACCCGGCGTCGAGTTCGATCCCGACATTCCCGAGGAATTCCAGCAGGCAATCGGCTTCATGATGAAGCACGATTTCGATCTCGGCATCCAGGATGTCGAGGCCGTGATTCACTGGATCCGGCGCACCGAAGGTGTGGCCAAGGTGGGCCTCGAAGGCTTCTGCATGGGCGGCAAGGTCGCCTACATGGCCGCCGCGCGCACCGATGTCGATGCCTCGGTCGGCTACTACGGCGTCGGCATCGATCAGATGCTCGGTGAAAGCCACGCCATCGCCAATCCGCTGATGCTGCACGTCCCCACAGCCGACGGCTTCGTGCCGCCAGAAGCGCAGGCGGCCATGCACAAGGGGCTGGATGGCAACGCCCATGTGACGATTCATGACTACGAAGGGCTGGATCACGGCTTTGCCGATACCTTCGGCGCGCGGCGCAATGCGGCAGGTGCGGAACTGGCGGAGAAGCGGACGGCGGAGTTCTTCGCGGCGAATGTGGGGTAGCGTCTAGCCCCCCATCAGCCCCATGACATGCGGCTGCACGTCGTGTGCGCCTTCCCAGATCATCTTGAGGGCCACATAGACAATCACCGTCAGGCCAACCCATCCAATCCAGCGGTAACGCTCGATATATTTGGCGATGACATTGGCGGCGACGCCCATCAGGGCGACCGCGACAATCAGGCCGACGATCAGGATGCCGGGATGCTCGCGCGCCGCGCCGGCGACGGCGAGGACATTGTCGAGGCTCATCGACACGTCGGCAACCGCCACCGCCCAGGCCGCCGAAGCAAAACTCTTCGCTGGCCGTAGGCCGGAATGCTCGTCGCCGCTCACTTCGGGCGAGCCGGGGGATTCGCCTGCGCCATGACCCTTGATGTCGCGGTACATGCGCCAGGCGACCCACAGCAACAGGATGCCGCCAGCCAGCACCAGTCCGACAATACCCATCAACCAGCTGACCGTGAGGGCGAAGAACACGCGCAGCACCAGTGCGGCCAGCACGCCGATGGCAATGACTTTCTTGCGCTGCTCCGCCGGCAGCCCGGCCGCCAGCGCGCCGACGACGATGGCATTGTCGCCGGCCAGTACAATGTCGATCATCAGCACTTGCAGGAATGCCGCAAAAGCGGAAGGACTGGCGATGTTCGAAAAATCGGAGACGATATGCTGCCAGATCTCCGCCGGCCCGCCCAGCGAGGGAACCGCGGATGACAGCATTGCGAGAACGCTCATGTGTTCCATGCGCCCTGCAATAGCCTACTGATTCATGGTCGCAAAGAAATCCTCGTTGGTCTTCGAATCCTTCATCTTGTCGAGCAGGAACTCCATGGCATCGATAGTGCCCATCTGCATGAGGATGCGGCGCAGCACCCACATCTTGGAGAGCTGATCCTTGGGAACCAGCAGCTCTTCCTTGCGCGTGCCCGACTTGCCGACATCGAGCGCGGGGAAGATGCGCTTGTCGGAGACCTTGCGGTCGAGCACGATTTCGCTGTTACCCGTGCCCTTGAACTCTTCGAAAATGACTTCGTCCATGCGGCTGCCGGTATCGATCAGCGCGGTGGCGATGATCGACAGCGAGCCGCCTTCCTCGATGTTGCGCGCCGCGCCGAAGAAGCGCTTGGGCCGCTGCAGCGCATTGGCATCGACACCGCCGGTCAGCACCTTGCCCGAGCTGGGCACCACGGTGTTGTAAGCGCGGCCGAGGCGAGTGATCGAATCGAGCAGGATGACGACATCGCGCTTGTGCTCGACCAGCCGCTTGGCCTTCTCGATCACCATTTCGGCGACCTGGACGTGGCGGCTGGCAGGCTCGTCGAAGGTCGAGCTGATCACCTCGCCTTTCACCGAACGCTGCATGTCGGTAACTTCCTCGGGCCGTTCGTCGACCAGGAGCACCAGCAGGAACACCTCCGGGTGGTTGTCGGTTATGGCCTTGGCGATGTTCTGCAGCAGCACGGTCTTGCCGGTGCGCGGCGGCGCGACGATCAGCGCGCGCTGGCCCTTGCCCTGCGGGCTGATGATGTCGATCACCCGGGCCGACTTGTCCTTCACCGTCGGATCGGCGGTATCGAGCGTCAGCTTCTCGTCGGGATAGAGCGGCGTCAGGTTGTCGAAATTGACCCGGTGGCGCACCACTTCGGGGTCGTCGAAATTGACGCTGGTGAGCTTGGTGATGGCGAAATAGCGTTCGCCGTCCTTGGGCGCGCGCACTTCGCCTTCGACCGTATCGCCGGTCCTCAGGCCCCATTTGCGCACCTGGTTGGGCGAGACGTAGATATCGTCGGGCCCGGCGAGATAGTTCGATTCCGGGCTGCGCAGGAAACCGAAACCATCAGTCAGCACTTCGATCGTGCCGACTCCCATGATTTCCTCGCCGTCTTCGGCGACTTCCTTGAGGATCGCGAACATCAGGTCCTGGCGCAGCATGGTCGATGCGCCTTCGACTTCGTATTCCTCGGCCATCTCGACGAGCTCGGCCGCGGTCTTTTGTTTCAGGTCTTTCAGATGCATGTGTCGTGTATTCCGGTAATGCAGGTTGGGTAGGCCGGCCGATCGTCTGGGCTTGGGGAAAGCGGATCGGAACAGCGCCCGTGGCGCGGTTCGCAGCCGGTTAGAATGGAGGCCAGATAGGGCTGTCGAATGCCCGCGTCAATCGCTGCCTGCGACTGGTTGCATGAAGGACAAGTCTATTTGCCTTGTTCGCCGAACGTCTGGAGATAGTTCGCACGATCGGTCACTTCCGCGCCGCAGCGATCGAGGTCGGGTTTGAGGCCTTTGTCGAGATAGCCGGAATCCTCCGTTATCCGCCGCAACTCGCCAGCAAGGTCGGTACCTGGCCGGCGCCCATCAAGCTTGCCCATGTAGTACATGACAATCGTCGTGACTTCCGTCTTCTGCAATTCGGTCGTCGCGGCATCCTCGCTCATCCTGCCGAGGGCAAAGGAATAGGCGAACAGGCAGCGCATGTCGGCATCGTGAGCAGGCGGAGCACTCATGGCCTGGGCGGCAGCAGCGGCGAGCAGGACCAACATGATACTTTCTCCTAGAATGGCTTGATGACAGCCAGGACGACGATCAGCGCAGCGGCAATTCCGGGCACTTCGTTGAGCATGCGCAAACGGCGTCCGGTCAGCTTTCGCTCCCCGCGCGCCAAGCCGCTGGCATAGCCGGCAAGCCACACGTGATAGGCACTGAGCGCCAGGACCAGCGCAAGTTTGACATGGAACCACGGCAGCGAAAATGCCCCGGTGGTCCAAGCCAGGCCAAGACCCAGCACCCAGACCACGGCCAGCGAAGGCCACAGGATGATTTTCAGCAGCTTGCGCTCGCGATCGATCCAGGTCTCGTTTTCCGCCGAACCCGGCTCACATTCCTGATGATAGACAAAATAGCGAGGCAGCATGAACAGGCCCGCCATCCAGAAAATCACGAAAATGATGTGGCCCGCCTTGAGCCAGAGGTAAGTCATCGAAAGCACCCAATGCATGGAACGGCCATTAGCCGCTCACTCCGGCCGACGCCAGCCGCGCACTGCACTGAGCAATTGCCCGACATGCTCGACCGGTGTGTACTGGCCGATGCCATGGCCAAGATTGAACACGTGCGGCCTGCCGGCGAGGCAATCGAGAATGTGCCGCGCCCGGTTATCCAGCCCGGCCCCGCCAGCCTCTAGCAGCAGCGGATCGAAATTGCCTTGCACCGGCATGCCCTGAGGCAGGACCTGGGCTGCCCAGGCGGGATCGACTGTCTCGTCCAAGCCCAGTGCATCGACGCCGGTTTCGCGCGCATAGGCAGGCAATTTACCGCCCGCGCCTTTGGGAAATCCAATGATCGGAACATGGGGAAACCTGGGCTTCAGCCGGGCTACCAATTGCGCGGTTGGGGCGATCACCCAGCGTTCGAATTCCGCCGGAGCAAGGCTGCCAGCCCAGCTGTCGAACAATTGCACCGCCTCGGCCCCGGCGGCGATCTGGCCGGCGAGATAGTCTACGGTCACTTCGACAATTGCATCGACGATTGCCCGCAAGGCGCCCGGATCGCGATAGGCCATGGCCCGGGTCTCGGCCTGGTCGCGGCTGCCCTGTCCCGCGCACATGTAGGTCGCAACCGTCCAGGGGCTGCCGGCAAAACCCAGCAAGGTGCGGCCTGCACCCAGTTGCGCTTTCACCTTGCTCACCGTCTCGTAAATCGCGGACAATCGTTCGGGCACCGCGTGCAGGCTCTCTAGCGTCGTATCGACCAGCCGGGGCGACAGGCGCGGGCCTTCGCCGGTGAGGAATTCGAGGTCCTGCCCCATGGCATAAGGCACGATGAGGATATCGGAAAACAGGATCGCCCCGTCGAACCCAAAGCGGCGGATCGGTTGCAGGGTAATTTCGGCAGCGGCATCGCTGTCATAGACCAGTTCGAGAAATCCGCCCTTCTGGGCGCGCAAGGCGCGGTATTCGGGCAGGTAACGTCCAGCCTGGCGCATCAGCCAGACCGGGCGCTCGGCCAAATTGGCGCCGCGCAGGGTATCGAGCAGGAGTCCGGGCATTCGGTTTGAGTCCAATCCAATAAAACAAGTAATTTATATATGGATTCTGATGTTAGTAGGCCCTGTGGATAGCGGGCGTGGCGGCGCCTTGCCCGATTTGTCCCGATCTGAACAGCCGGTCAGG
>JBFWSE010000082.1:0-16929 GCA_050248535.1 Novosphingobium sp. | reverse complement strand
CACTATGCGACGGCATGGCTCCCTCCTCGCTCCTTGAACTGGGCCAAAATCGGCTCCGTCAGGGTGGATCAGATATATCGCAACCCGCTCTAGTGCCGACACCGCAACCGCCCGCAGCGTCCTGCACGAAGTGGTTGGCGGCGATGGCAAGGGAATTCAGATTCTGGGCGTCTACAACGACCGGATCGGCAAGTTCGACGGCAAATGGCTGTTCGTCGAACGCTATTTCGACGTGCATTATCGCGATGACGCACTGCCCGGCGAGAGCGTGGTCGACTACACCCAGCTGCCGAAATTCTGATTGGCGGCGGAATCAGGCGGTTTCGCCGGCATCGACCAGCAAGGTGCTGCCAGTCATGAATATCGACATGTCCGACGCGCAGAACAGCACCGCGCGGGCAATGTCGTCAGGCACGCCGACCCGGCCGAGCGCGGAGGTGAGCGTCGCGGAAATTTCCTGCTTCACCCGCTCGGGGAGTTCGGCGAGCGCAGCCATGTTGCCTTCGGTCTCGCAGAACGTCGGCGCTACGCCGAGCACGCGGATGTTCCTGGGCGCCAGTTCGATGGCCAGCTGCTTGTTGAGTCCCCGCACGCCATGTTTGGATGCGACATAGGCCGCCATGCCGGGGGCGACCCCCTTGAAGCCTGCGGTCGAAACAACGTTGATCAGCACGCCCTGCGTGCCCCGGGCCACCATTCGCCCTGCCGCCTCGCGGCAGCTGGCAAATACCCCGCGCAGATTGACTGCCATTACGTCGTTCCAGATGTCGTCGGTCATGTCCGGCAACAGCACATTGGGATAGAGTCCGGCATTGTTGACCCAGATATCGAGCCCACCCAATTCCCGCTCGGCGAGGTCGGCAGCAGCCTTGATAGAAGCGCTGTCGGAGACGTCGAGGCATGTGGCGATTACATTCACTCCGAAGCGCCCTGAATACTCCCTCGCCGCATCCTGCGCCTTGTCGATCTTGAGATCGCCGATCAGCACCGAAGCCCCTGCCTCGGCAAGCCGCCGCACCATGGCGTTGCCCAACCCCTGCGCGCCGCCGGTCACAACCGCGACCCGGCCCTGCAGAGATATCAGTTCGGCAAGCGATTTGTCCTGGACGTCGGCAATGGCCATGAGGCGCTCCCCTGACGGCGCGGTGCGCCGTTCAATCGTTGGTGAATGGCCGGCCTGAATCGCCGAAGGGGATCACGCCATCAACATAGTCGATATCGCCCAGCACGATATTGGTGTTGATCACCGGCTCGCCGACAACACGCTCCCACAGCACCAGCTGATCGTGCCAGGGTGAATCCTCGTGATCGTCCATCAGCGGGCCGACCGGAATGCCCATTTTCTCGAGCCGCGCCTTGTGCCAGTCCAGATCCTTTACGCCGAAAACCACCGAAGTGACGCCCTCGCCCTTGCTCTCCAGCTCGCTCCACAGCCAGGAATTGAACTCGGTGCGCTCTTCGTGCGGGCAGACCACTTCGAGCCCCGCCTCCCAGCTGATGCACATGGTGAAGCCCATGTCCGCCCGTGAAAAGCGCCGCAGCGTCGCCCCTGTCACCCGCTCCATCTGCGCCAGGTGCGCATCGAGGTTCTCTGGCCGGACCAGCCAGGCGACATGATCGACGTGATTGATGAATTTCTGCATTGTGGTGCTCTCCCGGATACTCAATCTGACATCGAGCGGTCGTGCCTCGACCCGGCCCGGTCAGAACATCGTCGCGCCGCCATCGACGCCGATGGTCTGGCCGGTCACATAATTGCCCTCGTCGCTGGCGAGGAACAGGCACATCGGTGCAATGTCATCGGGCGTGCCGAAGCGGCCGATGGCGACCTTGGACAATTCGAGGTCGTAAGTGCCCGAATCCTCAAGATACCAGATCGACTTGGGGGTCAGCGCGCTGGGCAGGATGGTGTTCACCCTGATGCCGTGCTTGCCCCATTCCTTGGCCGCCGTGCGCGTGAGCGAGCGGATTGCTTCCTTGCTGGCTGAATAGGCGAGGAAGCCCGGCTCGCTGCGCGGGCCATAGCTCGATCCGAAATTGAGCACCGCGCCGCCGCCCTGCTTGACCATGTGCGGGTAACACAGCTGCATCAGCTGGAGCGAGCCGAAGAAGGCCGACTGGAAGTCGATCTTGCAGTGCTCTTCCATCTTGGGGTCTTCGATCGGCAGGTAATCGGTGAAAGTGTGGGCGTTGTTGACCAGAATATCGACCCGGCCCCAATCGGCGATCGCCTTGTTCACCGTCGCCACGGATTGGTCCATTTCGCCCGCGAGCGCCACCAGCGTGTTGCACACCCCGCCATCGGCAGCGATTTTGGCCGCGACTTCGTCGAGCTTGCTCTGGGTGCGGCCGGTGATCAGAACCTTGCAGCCTTCGCGCGCATAGGATTCGGCTATTGCCGCGCCGATGCCCTGGCCAGCGCCGGTGATGATAGCGACTTTGCCTGACAGCCGTCCATTTGCACCCACTTGCAGATCTCCCAATTGTTGTAATTGTCTTGCGGCATCTTGGCCAAAGCGTGAAAGTGCGTCAATCACATCCTGCGCTGGGGTGTGGCGCCATTCGCCGGGCCGGTCTTGCAGCCATTCCGGCCATGACAACCCAAGCGGCACGAATGCCGCAACGAGGATGCAACATGAAATTCGGCATTATCATCAACCGCATGCTTATCGACCGGACCTCGTCCAATCCCTATCACAAGCTCTACCGCTACATCGAGGAGATGGAGGATCTGGGCTACGACATGGGCTGGTGCGGCCATCATCGTTTTTCCGACAAGACTGCATTCGGCGGTGACGACGCCACCGAACCTTCCGCACCGCTGACCATGCTCGCCCCGCTGATGGCGCGCACGACGCGGATGGAGTTTTCGACCAACATCATGCTGGTCCCCTCGCGCCACCCGCTGGAACTGGCCGAAGAGATCAACACCTTGCAGGAAATTTCGGGCGGCCGCTTCGTGCTGGGCGCCGGGATCGGTTACAAGCCCGACGAGTTCGAGAATTGCGGCTGGGGCTTCAGGAACCGGGCCAGCCGGCTGGAGGAATGCATCGCCGTGCTGCGCCTGGCGCTCACCGGGGGCGAGTTTTCGTTCGAAGGCAAGCATTTCCAGATCGAAAACGTGATGATCACCCCGCCACCGCTGCCGGGCGCGCAGACGCCGATCTGGATCGGCGCGGTGAGCGAGCCGGCCATGCAGCGCGCCGCGCGGATCGCCGACGGATGGGAAGCAAGCTTCGCCGACCACATGCTGGCGCTCGAAGACAAGGTGAAGCGCTATCGGGCCATGGCAAAGGAACATGGCCGGCCAGCGACCCTTGCGCTGATGCGCGACGTTCACATCGTACCGAGCCGCGACCAGATCGATCCCAATTTCCTCAAGAACATCATTACCGTCTGGCAAAGCTACGACGATATCGGCTCCAAGGCTGATCGCGACGACTTGGCCAACGATGTCATGTTCGGCGGCAAGGATGTGAGCCTGGAAGAATTCGCCCCTCACCGCGCTGTGGTCGGCACACCCGACGATTGCATCCGGGAGCTGGAGAGCATCCGCAAGCTGACCGATCCCGAATACCTGTTCATCACGCCCACCGGAGTCCCCGATCCCGAGCAGCAGATCCGCGAACTGCGGCTGTTCGCCAAGGAAGTGATGCCGCACTTCCGCTAGGCAGCCAGCGGCATAGATCGACCAGCCGCCGCGCGGTCAATCGAGCGCGGCAAGCAGACTTCGCGTGGCCTCTACGCAGGGCCGGATGGCGTCTGCCGGAGCCACGCCCGCCCTGGCTTTCGCCAGCATCGGCGCTTCGATGCCGACAATCAGGTCACGCGGCAGCGCGCGCAGGAAATCTTCCAGCGGCAGGTCGCCCTCGCCCGGGCACAGGCGGTTGTGCCGCGCTTCCTCGCCATAATCGGGGCTGGCGGCCGGCATCGGCACGTCGCAGATCTGGATGTAGCCGATCAGCGCGGGATCGATCCGGGCCAAGTCGGCAGTCGTGGCGCCCGAGCGGTAGTAATGCATCGAATCGACCAGCAGCCGGCCATTTGCCGCGCCCGCTTCGACAATCACCCCTTGGGCTTCCTCCAGCGTGGCCGGCCACATCAGCGGCATGAATTCCAGCGTCAGATCCATGCCGCGCTCGGCCGCCATGCCTGCCAACCTGGCAAACTGGTCGCAGGCCCGGGCACGGTCCTCTTCCATGATAATCAGGCAATTGACGCGCGGGGCGCCCAGTTCCGCCATCGCGTCGAGACCGGCAACACTTGTCGAGACGTCGACGCCGGGCATGATCAGGAAGCCCTCCCCCAGAGCAACGGACAGGCCGGTTTCATCAAGAGCGCGGCGGGTTTCCTTCACCAGCGCGGGATTGTCGACCAGCGTCCACGGGGCATAGCCGTGGGGATTGTCGGTTACCGGGCTGAGACCCATACTGACTTGTCGCAGGCCAAGGCTTGCCACGAGCCGAACCTGATCGACCGGGTTCATGCCCATGGTGTTGATGAATTCGATGCTCAGGCGATCCATGTCTTTCTCCTCGATCCCGGTCTTTGGGCGGCTGCTTGCCCCAGCCGGGTTAGGCAGGCAAGGATTACAACGGCGCGGCGCCAACAGGTCTGCTTCGCTGAAACCCGAAACTCCCCGCGCCGGATCAGCCTTTCGCCGCGCCGATCCGGCTTGCACTCGCGTCTACCCTGCCCCATCTATGCGCAAGAACCAGGACACACGGAGCAAGAGCCCCATGGCCACTACCCCCACGACCACCGCCGAACCCGCCATCACGCTGACCCCGCCCGATCCGGTGCCGGTAGTGGCGCCCGAGAAGGCCGTGGGACTGGTGCCCGTATCGGAAGAAAACAAGTCGCGGCTCGAACAGAAGGCAGAGGCCTTCGTCGCCGACCTGGTGGCCTCGGACGCCAATTCGCCCGAATTCGGCAAAAAGGTCGATCAGCTGACCAATATGGGCCGCAAGGAAATCCAGGCGGCGGCGGGCCAGTCGAACCGCTTCCTCGACCGGCCGGTGCGGGCGATGGACAAGGATTCAGGCGTCGGCGCGCAGCTTGCCGAACTGCGCCGGGTGATCGAGGATCTCGATCCGGGCAAGCAGGGCAATCTCTCTACCGGCCGCAAGTTCCTGGGCATCATCCCCTTCGGCAACACCATGAAGAAGTATTTCGACAGCTACCAGAGCTCGCAGGGGCATATCCAGTCGATCCTCGACAGCCTCGCCTCGGGCAAGGACGAGCTGCTGATGGATAATGCCGCGATCGACGTCGAACGCGCCAAGCTGTGGGAAGCCATGGGCCAGCTCGAGCAGATGATCCTTATCGCCAGGGCGCTCGACACCAAGCTGGAGGACACTGCCGCCGATCTCGACGCCACCGATCCCGCCAAGGCCAAGGCGCTGCGCGAGTCTGCGCTGTTCTATATCCGCCAGCGCACGCAGGACCTGCTGACCCAGATAGCGGTCTCGGTGCAGGGCTATCTCGCGCTCGATCTGGTCAAGAAAAACAATGTCGAGCTGGTGAAAGGCGTCGACCGGGCCAGTTCGACCACAGTGGGCGCACTGCGCACCGCGGTGACTGTGGCGCAGGCGCTGGTGAACCAGAAGCTGGTGCTGCAACAGATCACCGCGCTCAACACCACCACTGCCGAAATCATCGATTCGACCGGGCAGATGCTCAAAGAGCAGACCGGCAAGATACACGAACAGGCTGCAAGTGCGACGATCCCGCTCGAAACCCTGCAGCGCGCTTTCCAGAACATCTACGACACGATGGATTCGATCGACACTTTCAAGCTGAAGGCGCTCGATTCGATGAAACAGACAGTGACCACGCTTTCGTCCGAGGTTGAGAAATCGCGGGGCTACATCGCCCGGGCCGAAGGTGCGGCGCAAGCAAGCGCGGCGGCGGAAGAGAATTCGCTGCTGACTCTGGACGAGAGCTGACGCTTGTCCACTCCCGCCGAAGAAAGCGACCGCATCCTGGCGCAAGCGCGCGAATCGCTGTTGCGCAATCAGGCGGGCGGGCGGCGGCTGGTTCCTGTCGGCCAGGGTTCGTCTGACCTCCGGCGGCGTCACCAGCTGCGCAAACTGATCAACATGACCGTCGCGGTCGTGGCCATCCTGTTCGCAGCCATGGCGACCGGCCTCTTGATCAACGGCATCGGTCTTGGCGGTGTCATGATGACTGTTCTGGCAATCGTCGTGGCGCTGGTCGTCTTCGGATCCTGGCCGAAGCTGAGGATTCCCGGCATCGATGCGCTCAATCGCGGCAATGCCCGCACCTTGGTCGCCAACACGGAACTGTGGCTCGAAAGCCAACGCCCGGCCCTGCCCGCCCCGGCTGTGAAACTGGTCGACCAGATCGGCGTGCAACTCGATGCGCTCGGGCTTCAGCTCGAAAAGGTGGGGGAGGAGCAGCCGGCGATCCGCGAAGTGCGCAAGCTGGTAGGCGAGCATCTGCCTGGCGTGGTTTCGACCTACACCTCGATCCCCGCGCACTTGCGCCAGGAGCAGCAAGCCGGCCGTTCGCCCGACAAGGATCTGGCTGACAGCCTCGGCAAGATCAGCGTCGAGATCGACAATGTGACGCGGCAATTGGCAGCGGGGCAGATCGATCAACTGGCAGTGACGACGCGGTTTCTGGATTACAAGTATGGGGATGGGGTGGGGGACAAGCCACCGGCCTGAAGGCCAAACCATGAAAGCCCCGACCATGAAAAGACATCATCGAAGGCTGCTTGCCGCCACCGTTCTGACTTCGGCCTTGATTTTGGGCGGCTGCGCCGCGCTGTTCGATCGCCATCCCATCGGCAACAGCGCCGTGCCGCAACCGGCGAAAAGCGTGGACATCCAGCGTTACCTTGGCCGCTGGTACGAACTGGCCCGCTACGAACAGGGCTTCCAGAAGGACTGCGACGGTGTAACCGCCGATTACTCGCTGCGCGACGATGGCAAGATCCGCGTGGTAAACCGCTGCCGCAAGCCCAATGGCAAGGAAAAGGATGCAACCGGGCGGGCAAAAGTCGTCGATGCCGGTACCAACGCCAAGCTGAAAGTCAGCTTTTTCGGTCCGTTCTACGGGGACTACTGGGTGCTCGACCGGGCGGACGATTATAGTTGGGCCATCGTCGGCGAGCCATCTGGCCGCTATCTCTGGCTGCTGTCGCGCGACGCCACGCCGGGTGCGGCAAAGGTGCAGGAATTCATCGCGCGCGCCGGAGCTCTGGGCTACGATACGTCGATGTTACGGCGCACTCGCCAGCCTTGAGCGGTTAGCGCCCTCTGGTCAACAGCACGTCCACTACCCCCGGATCGGCCAATGTGCTGGTATCTCCCAGGTTCGACACATCCCCCTCGGCGATCTTGCGCAAAATTCGCCGCATGATCTTGCCTGAGCGAGTCTTGGGGAGCGCCGGCGCGAAGTGGATGACGTCGGGCGTGGCAATCGGCCCGATTTCCTTCCTCACCCATTGCACCAGTTCCTTGCGCACCTCCTCGCCTTCCGCCTCGCCGGCATTGAGCGTGACATAGGCATATATCCCCTGGCCCTTGATCTCGTGCGGCATGCCGACCACCGCCGCCTCGGCAACCTTGGCATGCGCCACCAGCGCCGATTCCACTTCGGCGGTACCCATGCGATGGCCAGAGACGTTGATCACGTCATCGACCCGGCCAGTGATCCAGTAATAGCCATCCTCGTCGCGGCGGCAGCCGTCGCCGGTGAAGTATTTGCCGGGATAGGTGGTGAAATAGGTCTGAAAGAACCGCTCATGGTCGCCCCAGACAGTGCGCATCTGGCCAGGCCACGACTGGGTGATGCACAGGTTGCCCTCGTTCGCGCCTTCGAGCACCTTGCCTTCGGCATCGACCACTTGCGGCACCACGCCGAACATCGGCAGACTGGCGGAGCCGGGCTTCATGTCGATGGCTCCGGGCATGCCGGTGATCATCGCCGCGCCGGTCTCGGTCTGCCACCAGGTGTCGACGATCGGGCAGCGCTTGTCGCCGACTACGCGCCAGTACCATTCCCAGGCTTCCGGGTTGATCGGCTCGCCGACTGTGCCGAGCAGGCGCAGGCTGGTGCGGCGAGTGCGCTTCACCCAGTCGTCGCCCTCGCGCATCAGCGCGCGCAGGGCCGTGGGTGCGCCATAGAAGATATTGACCTTGTGCCGGTCGACGATCTGCCAGAAGCGCGAATGATCGGGCCAGTTGGGCACGCCTTCGAACATCACCATGGTCGCGCGGTTGGCCAGCGGACCATAGACCACGTAGCTGTGCCCGGTTACCCAGCCGACATCGGCAGCGCACCAGTAGATGTCGCCGGGGCGGTAGTCGAACACGTAATGGTGCGTCATCGCCGCCCAGGTGAGATAGCCGCCGCTGGTGTGAAGCACGCCCTTGGGTTTGCCGGTGGAGCCCGAGGTATAGAGAATGAACAGCGGGTCTTCCGCGCCCATTTCCTCAGGCACGCAATGCGCCGTGGTGGCCTCGCGCTGGTCGTGCCACCAGTGATCGCGGCCAGGCTGCATCGTCACTTCGCATTGCGCATGGCGTACGGTCAGCACGGCATCGACCGAAGGGCAGGAGGCCAGCGCCGCATCGACATTAGCCTTCAAGGGCACCAGCTTGCCGCCGCGCATGCCGCCGTCGGCGGTGATCACCAGCCGACTGTCGCAGTCCTGGATGCGCCCGGCGAGTGCTTCAGGCGAAAAGCCGCCGAACACCACCGAATGGATCGCGCCGATCCGCGAGCAGGCCAGCATGGCCACCGCCGCTTCGGGGATCATCGGCATGTAGATGGTTACGCGCTCGCCGCGCCCCGCGCCCAATGACTTGAGCGCATTGGCCATGCGGCAGACGTCCTCGTGCAGCTCGCGATAGGTCAGCTTGCGCTGCTGCGCCGGATCGTCGCCTTCCCAGATGATCGCCACGACATCGCCATGCTGGTCGAGATGGCGGTCGAGGCAATTGGCCGAAACGTTGAGCGTGCCATCGGCAAACCATTCGATGCCGAAATCGGCCTCGTCGTAGGAGCACTTCGACAGCTGCGTCCACGGCCTGATCCAGTCGAGCCGTGCGCTCTCTTCACGCCAGAACTCCTCGGGCTCCGCGATCGAACGGCGGTACTTATCGGCATAGCCCTTGGCATCGACATAGGCGCGGGCGGCCCATTCGGCGGGGACGGGGTGATTCTCGGCCACTGGCAACTCTCCAATTCACCAGACCCGTCCATGCTGAGCTTGTCGAAGCATTGTCCTTTTCTTCGGAGCCTGACTCCAAGGCCCAGGAACAAGTGCAGCCCTTCGACAGGTTCAGGGCAGACGGATCGGGTTGTTAAACGGATGCCACTGCACCCGGGCGATTTTCGTCAATGCCGCCCAGACGATACAGGATCAAGGGGTACAGGGCTGGGCGAGCAGACAAACACCGTCCTCGGCGAAGGAAATCTCGTCCAGGAACGACGCGATGGCGCAGTCGCCCGCTTGGACGTGGTCGTCCAGCACATGCACCGCCTTGCTGAGAGGAATGACGAGGAACAGGCCGCCGCCATAGCGCGCCCTGGTAGCCGCATCGGGCGGCCCCTCGATCCGGTCGAGCCGGAAGCACGGCCCATCGGCCAGCATGACATTTCCATTATCCGGCAGGCTGCGGCGCAGCTCCGCAGGATGCGGGCCGGTGCGGGCGACAGCGAGGCCTTCGTCGAGATGCAAGGGCCGGTCGCGGCCATAATCATAGAGCCGATAGGTCGTATCGCTGTTCTGCTGCACTTCGATCAGCGAAATCCCCGTGCCGATGGCGTGGATGGTTCCCGCCGGAATGTAGAAGAAGTCGCCTGCCGCCACTTCATGCCAGGCCAGCATCTGTTCGATGCTGCCATCGAGCGCGGCTCGGCGCACGGCCTCGGCGCTCGCCTCTTCGCACAGACCAATCCCGATCCGCGCACCCGGTTCGGCATCGAGTACATACCAGCATTCCTCCTTGCCCTCGCCGGGTGCCTGCGCGTCGGACGGGTGAACCTGAACCGAGAGATTCTGGCTGGTGAAGAGGTATTTGATCAGCAGCTTGGCAAAGCCGCGAAAATTCTCGAACCAGACTTCGCCAATGCGCTGGCCCTCGGGCGCAACGAACGGCGGCGGCAGCACATCGCGGCCCCAGGGCCTCTCGACCAGACGCACCGGCAGCAGATTGCTCACTGGTTCGCGGCTCCCGAAAGCTTGCCGACTTTCTGGGCCCCGGCTGCGGTGGTCACCATGACCTCGTCGCCATTGACGACGATGATCACATCTTCGAGCCCGATAGCCGAAACGCGCGGCCCGTCGCTTTCGACCAGCACATTGCGGCAATCGACAAGTTCGGCACTGCCCGTGATGCAGTTGCCTTGGGCATCCTTGTCGCGCGCCTTGTGCAGCGCCACCCAGCCGCCGATGTCCGACCAGCCCATGTCGGCTGGAACCAAGGCTGCACGGTCGGTTTTCTCCATGACGGCATAGTCGACCGAAATGCTGGTGGCGCACGCAAAAGCGCTGGCATCGGGATGGAAGCGTGCGCCATCCTTTCGACCCGCCGCTATGGCGTTGCGCACCGGGCCGGCAATGTCGGGGTGGTGCGCTTCCAATTCGCGCAAGAAATCGCTCACCCGGAAGGCGAAAATCCCGCCGTTCCAGAAATAGCCGCCTTGGGCGAGAAAGGCCTTCGCCCGCTCAAGATCGGGCTTTTCGACGAATTGCGCGGTGCGATAGCCGCCGTGCGATATGGCCTCTCCGCGATGGAGATAGCCGAAGCCGGTTTCGGGTGCCTTGGCTTCGATACCGAAGCTGACCAGCCAGCCTTCGCCGGCCAGTGCGACGGCGGCGCGAGCCGCATCGGCAAAGGCTGCGGCATCGGCAATGTGATGGTCACTGGGGCAGACCAGCATCACTGCATCGTCGGGCAGCCGCAGCGCTGCAAGCGCGATGGCGGCCGCCGTGTTGCGCGCTTCGGGCTCAACCACGACTTCGGCACTGGCCCCGCGAAGCTGCGCTTCGACATGTTCCAGATGTGCCGCTCCGGTAACGATCACCGGAACGGCAAAGGGCGCGCAGCGCGCCAGGGTCTGTTCGAACAGGGTAGTCTCGCCGACCAGCGGCAGGAACGGCTTGGGCTTGGCCGCGCGGCTCTTGGGCCAGAGGCGGGTGCCACTGCCGCCGCACAGGACGACGGGGACGATATGGGGTTGGTCTGCATTCATGACGGGCGGGCGACTAGCACAGGGGCGTTACCAAATCATCGTGCCTTGAAATCGACGCGATAGCCATAGCGCGCTTCGACCGGTGTGCCATCGGCGCGGGTGGCAGGGTTGAAGCGGACCTTCTGGATGACCAGCGGGCATACCCGCGCCGTGGTATCGGCATCGACGGATGTGCGCGCGACCGAGCAATCGCGCGCGCGGCCATCGGTCGTGACCGTAAAAACGACTGTAACCGACTTGCCGAAACGCGTCTGCCGGCCACCCTCGGGTACAGGGAAATCGCGCGAATCGTTGAGTTCGCCCGAACGCACCGAAGGCTTGATGGCAATGCCGCCGCCCTGCCCGCTGCCCGAGCCTCCCGCCCCCGTGCCATTGCCCTGTCCGCCAGCGCCGGAACCCTGGCCACTGTCACCCGCGCCAGACGTGTTCGCCGCGCCCTGCGCCGCTACAGGCGGGGCGGCCTCGGTGGCGATGGGAATCCGCGCCTTGGGCGCGGCTGCTACTTTGGGCACGGCTTTTTTGCCCATTTCCGCCGCCGCGCCTGCCTTTTCCGGCGCCCGTAACGTGGGACTTGGCGTTGGGCTGGGTGTGACCACCGTGACCGTGAAAGTCGACACCACACTTTCGGCGACCTTGGCCGTGAAACCGGGCGCGAAGGCATGTATCAGGCCGAGAATCGCGGAAACATGGATCATCAGGACCAGCATGGCCACCAGCCAGCGCGTGCGGCGCGGGGCTGACAGATCGGCGCGCTCGCCTGTCATTCCCCCAACCTCATTCTTTCGCCGCGCGGCCCTTGTAGGACATACGCCATTCGGGCGGGAACTTGGCGTCATTGTCCTTGACCGCGGCGCCAAGGCCTTTGGCAAACGTTTCGCCATCGACGGCGATATTGCCTTCCTCTTCCTTGACCAGCGGCAGCATGCCCTCGAGCCAGCCGGAGAGCACCGAGCCCATGTATTCGCCCTGCTGCTGCTTGAAGACCTCGAAGAAGGTCTTCTGCATGACGATGGTGTCGGTTGGCCGGTTACGCGCGCAGGCCAGCGCATATTTCATCGTCTCGGCTTCCAGCTTTTCGCGCGGCACCACCGAGTTGACGAAGTGGAGGTCCTTCATCTCCTGCGCGGTAAACGGCCTGCCGGTGAAGACCATTTCCATGAAGGGGCGGATGCCCATCATCGTCGCCCACTGCCACTGGCGCGCGGCCCAGCCGACGTAGCGGAAGGCCGAATGGCCGAACAAGGCTTCATCGCTCGATATGACGATGTCGGCGTCTGCCGCCTGATAGAAGTGCCAGCCGTAGCAATAGCCCTTGGCCTCGATGATCGAGACCTTCTTGAAGTCCTGCAGGCTGCGCAGGCCGAAGCGGGCGTCGGCGTAGAGATTGGTAACATTGGCGATGTAGCGATAGGAATCGCGCGGCGGGTATTTGACGCCCTCGTCCTCGCCGATGCGGAATTCGGGCAAGGGGGAATAGTCCTCGTCGCCATTGAACATGCCGGCCATTTCGGGAAGGTCCGCGCCCGAACCGAAATGCTCGCCGACGCCGCGCACCAACAACACTTTCACATCATCATCGACATTGGCGCGCAGCACCAGATCGGCATAGCGCTGGCGCGCGGCGATGGTGGGGGCATTGAGAAAGCCCGGGCGGCTCAGCGTGATCGTGGCGATTTTGGTCTCGGGGTCCTTTTCATACAGGACGATTTCTTCGGGATCGGGTCTGCCTTCGCTGTCTGCCATGGGATCCTCTGCCTGTCCTTCGCTGCGTTGATAAACCATCCTCCGTTCGTGTCGAGCGAAGTCGAGACACGGGGTGCGGGGTGTCTCGACATCGCTCGACACCAACGGTTATTGTTTGGCAGGAAGAGAGAGCCAAGATCGACCAAAAAGCGGTGCAGCGCCTGATTGACCGGACGGCCGTGAGCGATGCGGTCAACGCCTATGCCACGGCAGTCGATACGCGCGACTGGGAGCTTTTCGGCTCGTTGTTCGCCGACAAGCTGTTCCTCGATTTCCGCAGCTTCCACCCCAGTCTCTACCGCGAAGTCACGCGCGAGGAACTGGTCGGCATCACGCGCTCCATCGAGGCCTTCGATGCCACCCAGCACCTGTCCTGCAACCACCGCCACAGCTTCTCCGGCGACCGCGCAACCTGCGTCTCCTACATGCACGCCGGCCACTTCCTGAAGCGCGACGGGGAGGAGCATGCCTGCTTTCTCTATGGCCATTACACCTATGAACTGTTCCGCAGCGGCGATGGCTGGCTGATTGACAAGTATGGCATGCAGATCACTGCTCAGTTCGGCGAGCCGAAGGTGTTCGAATGGGTGGGGATGCGGTGAGGCTATAGAGATCGGAACTTAACCAGTGTCCGGCTTTGCAGGGTTTTCCTGCTGGGCAAACGGCCGATTTGTCAGGGGCGGAAGTGGGCACTGCGTCATCTTCGGCCAGCTAACTAGCCTTGAATGCGCAATAGGCTTCTGGCCCACTGCCAAAATGAAAAGCGGTCCCTGGTATTAGCGGGCGCACCGCCAAGACGAGCTTCAGGATGCCCTCCATACATAACTGTCAACATTTCTTTAGATGGACCACCGAGAACGCCGATCTTGGAAGATGCCGTGTCTTGGAGAAGCCCATCGATTAGCACTTCGACCTTGTTCGCGGTTGCCCAAACGGTAAAATGTTCTTCAGCCCGCTCTACCTCGCCCAAGGCGCTTCCGTTTTCAGACCGAATGAGAATCGTCGATCCGAGAGGGACGTCAATTTCTTCCGCCCAAGGCTCTAGCCAGACGAGGACCGGTTCAGGACCCGTGTTAATGTAGCTCCACGAATTTTTGGCCTCTGACATTTGCGCAGGAATGGCGGCTTTCGCTTATATCTGCAATCTCGTCGTGTCCTGATAGACCCCTTTGACGCATTTCGGGTAGGATATTGCCCTCAGTCTGGCTTTCGCCAAACGGGAAACACGGCATTCTCGACTGAAGACATCCCTTTAATCATTTCAGAATGATCGAAACCTGTCAGGGCCATGAGGTAGTCCAAGGCAGCTTGTTCGCCAGTTGCCCCCTGAGGGTAGGCACAAGCCAAGCTGTCATCGCACCCAAATATCAACCACCATACGTCAGCGCCCCAAGGACCACTGTCATTGGTCTCGATGGCAACGCCAGAAATATCAGCTTTCGACACGGAACGGTCGTTTCCATCTGCGTCGATAACGCGTATCGTATCGGCGTCTATGACCACTTGCCAACGCGCTTCAGGGTAAAGTGTCTTTGTCCGCTTTTTCAGCCAGCCGAACATCCGCAACCTCCAAATTTCCAAGTCAGATTAGCCGCGAATGTGATGTCCGCAATGTCGTCGTTCCCGGAAAGGCTGCTTTCGCTTAGGGATCGCGGCAAACTGACGCTGATCGTAATGATTGAACCAGAGTACCGTGTCGATCATTTGACCCAATCCCGTCTGCCCTGAGCTTGTCGAAGGGCTGCTCTTGTTCTTCGAGCCTTTGGCGCAACCGCTCGAAGAACAGAACGATTCTTCGACAAGCTCAGGATAGGCGGGCTTTGGTTGAGTTAGTTCGTGCATCCAACCGCCACCTTGGCCCAACCCGCCTATAGCCCAGCCGCCAAGTCCACATATTTCCGCGCCGCCGCCTCGATCTCCTCATTCAGCGGCCCGTCCTCAACGCTCAGCTCGCAGCTCTTGAACAGCAGGAATTCGGTGATCCCGGCATCGCGATACCGCTTCAGTTCGTCCGGCTCGGTCCAGGTGAATATCGCCGTGCTGATCCTGAGCGCCTCGGGATCGCGATCCTGCTCGCGCACCAGCTCCTTCAGCCGCGCCACCCGCGCCGGTGCCTCGGCCACTGGCAGGTTGAACGCCAGCCAACCGTCGCCGCAGCGCGCCACGCGCTTTTGCGCCAGTTCGGTGTCGCCGCCGATCATCACCGGGATGCCGCCGGGGCGGACCGGGCGGGGGTACATGTAGGCGTCGCGGAAGTTGACGGTCTCGCCGTGGAATTCGGCGGCGTCCTCTTTCCAGAGAGTGCGCATGGCATGGACATATTCGTCGGTGCGCTTGCCGCGTGTCTTCCAGTCAGCGCCGATGGCGTCCATTTCCTCCTTGCACCAGCCGACCCCCGCGCCGAGCACCACCCGGCCGCCGCTGAACTCGTCGAGCACCGAAAGCTCCTTGGCGAGGATCACCGGATTGCGCTGGGGCAGGATAATGATCGAGCTGCCGACTTCGATCTTGCTGGTCGCCGCCGCCGCCCAGGTCATGGCCATCAGCGGTTCATAGAGCGCGAAAGTCGGGTCGGAAATCGGCGGATCGCCCCATTCTGGCTTGATCCCGGCATAGGGATAGGGGCTTTCCGGATAGGCGCCGAACAGCAGCGCGTGATCGCCGGCCCAGAACGAGGCAAAGCCCGCCTTTTCCGAGGCAATCGCGCTGCGGCGGATGAAATCGCCGGTCGACCAGGGGCCGAAACCCGCCGTGCAAATGCCTACTTTCATGGACCTCTCCCAGGCGCCATTTGCCGGTCGCCATGACGAAAGAATGACCGAACGCGCTGCAAGTCAAGCACGATGGGCTGCGCGAATGGCCGGGATGTTAACCAATTCCGCTTAGGACACAGGCTGGAAATGGCAGCGCACCGATAGAAACGATGAGTTCAGCCGAACCGCTTCGCAGCCGCGCGACAATCGCGGTAGTGATACCCTGTTTCAGGGTAGGCCTGCGCGCGTGCGACGTGATTGCGCGGATCGGCCCCGAGGTTTCGCACATTTTCGCCGTCGACGATGCCTGCCCGGATAAGAGCGGCGATCTGATCAAGGCGCATTGCAACGATCCCCGGCTGACGGTCCTGCGGCATGAGCAGAACAAGGGCGTCGGCGGGGCGGTTCTGACAGGCTACCGCGCCGCGCTGGAAGCCGGATGCGACGTGGTGGTCAAGGTCGATGGCGACGGGCAGATGGACCCGGCGTTGATCCTCGAGATCGCGCGGCCGGTGCTCGAAGGCAGCGCCGACTATGCCAAGGGCAACCGCTTCCATTCGGTGTGGAATGTGCGGCAGATGCCGGGCATGCGCCTGTTCGGCAATGCCGCGCTGTCATTCCTGACCAAGCTTTCGAGCGGCTACTGGTCGATCTTCGATCCGACCAACGGCTATACCGCTGTCCACGCCGCCGCGCTGAAACGGCTGGAATTCGGAAACATTTCGGAGCGTTATTTCTTCGAGAGCTCGATGCTGATCAATCTCGGCAACGTCCGCGCGGTGGTGCGCGACGTGCCGATGGAAGCGGTCTACGCCGACGAGGAAAGCAACCTCAAGATCACCCGCGTGCTCGGCGAATTCCTGCGCCACAATCTGCGCGAACTGGCCAAGCGGCTGCTCTACACCTATTTCCTGCGCGATTTCAGCCTCGCCTCGGCGCAATTGCTGGCCGGAACCGTGATGATGGTCTTCGGCGTGCTGTTCGGCATGTGGGGCTGGTACCAGTCGATCCACACCGGCAGCGCGGCGACGACCGGCACGGTGATGCTGGCGGTGCTGCCGATCATCCTCGGCTTCCAGCTGCTGCTCTCGTTCCTCGGCTTCGACATGGCCAACGAACCGCGCGTGCCGATCCAGCCGATGGCGCCCCTAAACAATCTGGTGCGCGACCTGATCGAGCGGACGGTTAGCGCCCGGGCAGC